>NZ_OZ026539.1:1210172-1512716 GCF_964020195.1 Spiroplasma endosymbiont of Lasioglossum villosulum | reverse complement strand
TTCAAAAACCTCTTTAATTAATATAATTATTGTGGATGAATTGTGGATTAATGTTGATAACTTTTTTATAATTATAATCTGTATTATACTTTTAAAAAAATAAAAAAAAATAATATTTATTATTTAATATTATAAATGATTTATTTTTTTGTTAAACTAATATTGTTTTTATTAAAAATAAAATTAAAAATAAACAGAATAATTTGTTAAGATATAAATATTATGTTAGAATACTCTTAATGATTTTTTATTAGAATTTTTAAAAAAAGGAGAAAAAAATGAAACCGACATATCAACCAAGTAAGAGAAAACATCAAAAAACTCATGGTTTTTTTGCAAGAATGAAATCTGCAACAGGGATTAATGTTATTAAAAGAAGACGTCAAAGAGGACGTAAAAAATTAACAGCATAGTTTAAAAAAATAAAATAAGGTGAACAAAATATGGAAAAAAAATACCGCCTTTTGAAAAATCATCATTTTAAATATTTAATTAATGAAGGAAAAAGTATTTCAAATGGTCAATTTTTTATCTATTATATGAATAGAGTAGATTTTGAGACTATACGAGTAGGCGTATCAGTAGGAAAAAAACTAGTTCGTTTTGCTTTTGCACGTAATAAGATTAAACGTCAAGTACGAGGAATGTTAGTAGATATTAAAAAAGATTGACCAGTAGATATAGTAATTATGATTAGAAAAAATTATTTATCTAATACATATGAAGAAAATCTTAGTTCTTTATTACATCTTTTAATGAAAATCCCATTATAGGAGAGTAAATTTAATGCAATATAAAAAGTTTTTATTTCCTGAACAACAGAAAAAAAACGTTTGATTAAAAATAACATGAAAATGAACTAAAATTATTTTAGGAACTTTTTTATTGATGTCAACACTTTGAGGTTGTGGTCAGACTATGGGTGATCCTAATGTTGCAACTAGTGATGTTATTTCAGCTTATGATTTTCAAAGATATAATGTAGCGGCTGTTTTTTTTGAATTACTTATTGGTAACAGTGATGTAGCAAAAAATCACATTTTTCATTTTAATGGTAATAATATTTATGAATATGGATTTACAGGGATTAGAACATGAAGTGAAGCTTGAACGCAAACTAAATCACCGTTCTTTGGAATGTTTGTTTATCCAATCGCTTGAATCTTAGTTAGTATTTCTGCTGGATTAAGTGGTGGAGTTGATGTAAATTCAAAATACTGATCAGTAAGTGTTATTTTTGCTATTATTTTTACAACGTTAATTATTAAACTTATTACATTAGTATTTACTTTTAAAGCCCAACAAAATCAGGAAAAAATGCAATCAGTGCAAATGAAAACTTCCGAAATTCAAGCCAAATATAAACATTCACGTGATCCAAGTGCAAAACAAAAACAACAAATGGAATTAATGGCTATTTATAAAAAAGAAGGAATAAATCCAATGGCTGCTTTTATTCCAATGTTTTTATCACTTCCTTTCTTAACAGCTATGTTTACTGTTATGAAATCAACTAATTTATTAAAAAATACTGTTGTTGGTGCTATTAGTTTAGTTGAACAACCATGAACTATGGTTACTCATGGCCAATTTATGTATTTAATAATTATTGTTATATATATACCAACACAATTAGTTTCTATGTTATTACCGATGTTTTTAAATCGTTCACGACAGAAGATTAAAACTAAAGAAGCAAAAGCTGCATTAAAAAAACAAGTTATTATTCAAAGCGTTATGATTTTTATGTTTTTATTTTATGTATGTGTTGCTCCTTCAGGATTAGGCATTTATTGAATTATTTCTGGAATATTACAAATATTTCAAACTCTTGGTATTCATTACTATAATAAACATAAACGTAGTCGTTATAAAAAAAATGGTACAATTAGTACACCATTTTCAAGTAAGATTAAAAAGATATTTACAAAATCTGAAATAGTTGTTCAACCTAAAAAAAATAAGTAATTTATTATAATGTGGAGAAAAAAAGATGGAAATTAAATCATTTAAAAAAAATATTGATTTAGAAAAAACTATCAAAAATTTGCCCCCCAAAACATTTTATATAAAATTAGGTATAGAAAAATGTTTATTTAAAACTATTACTAAAATTTTTATTTTTAATGAAAATGATGTTAAAAATTATTTGAATGATAAATGACATGATTTATTGGAACTTTTTAATATAAAAAATTATCAAGAAGAAATAATATTAAATGGTAATAAATTTTATATTAATATTAATTGTAAGAATAAAAATTCAATTTTAATTGGCAAAAAAGGTTATACAATTAGTGCTTTACAAAATTTACTTATTACTTATTTAGAAATAAAATTTAAAAGAAACTATCAAATAGTAATAAATGTTAATAATTATTTAAATATTCAAAAACAAAATTTTAAAATTAGAATATATGAAATTATAAAAAAAATAAGAATAAGTAAAGAAATGTTTCATTTTGAATCAATGCCTAATAACCAAAGAAAAATTATACATGAAATAGTTAAAAATATTGAAGGAATATCAAGTTTTTCTGAAGGTATAGGTTATAACCGACATGTAGTAATTAGATTGGAAAATTAGAGTAATCTAAGATTTAAAATCTTAGATTGTTTAAATGAAAAGAGGAAAAAATGTTAAATGATACTATTACTGCAATTGCAACCGCACCTTTAAATCAAGCAATCAGTATTATTAGAATTTCAGGAAAAGATACTTATGAGTTATTAAATAAGGTTTTTGATAAAGATATTTTAAATCAGAAAGGTCACACTTTAATAACAGGATATATTATTGATCATAATAAGAATAAAATTGATCAAGTTGTTTTGGCATGTTATCGCGCTCCCAAATCTTTTACAGGTGAAGATACAATTGAAATTAATTGTCATGGCGGAGTGTTAATAACACAAAAAATTTTGCAATTATTACTATCTACAGGTATGAGAATGGCAACAAGAGGAGAATTTACGAGAAGAGCTTATTTAAATGATAAAATTGATCTAATTGAAGCAGAAGCTATTAATGATTTAATTATGGCTGAAAATAATACTATTTTAAAAACCGCTATTAATAGTTTAAGTGGTAAAACAAGAGTACTAATTGATGAATTATCTTCAAAATTACTAACTTTAATTGCTAATATAACAGTTAATATTGATTATCCTGAATACGATGGAGTTGAGGAAAAAACAATTAATAATGTTATTCCTTTAGTTGAAAAATTTTTAAATAAAATAAAAGTTATTAAAGAACATAGTAAAATTACTAAAACTATAAAAGAAGGAATTAATACAGTTATTATTGGAAAACCTAATGTTGGAAAATCTTCCCTATTAAATGTGCTTTTAAATGAAGATAAAGCTATTGTTTCTAATGAAGAAGGAACAACAAGAGATCTGGTAGAAGGCAAAATTAATTTGGGTGATATTAGTTTAAATTTAATTGATACAGCAGGTATACGTCATACTTTAAATGATATCGAAAAAGCAGGTATTGATAAATCACATAAGGCTTTAAATGAAGCAGATTTAATAATATTAGTACTTGATGGTTCAAAAGATTTAAGTGTTGAGGATAAACAATTATTAGAAAAAATAAAACATAAAAATTACCTTATTGCTATTAATAAAACGGATTTAAGGTTAAAATTAAAATTAGACATTAAAAATAATTTTAATGTGGTAAAAGTTAGTGCAATAATGGGCGAAATTGAAAATCTAATTTTAGGAATAAAAAATAAAATTATAACTACTGAAATTAATTTTGATAAAGAATTACTTTTTGCGAATACAAGACAATTAGCATATTTGGATGAAATTGAACTTAGTATTTCAGAAGCATTAAAAGATTTAAAAAAGAATATTTCGATAGACTTAATTATTGTTCACTTACAAACTGCATGAAATAAGATTTTAGAAATGCAAGGTAAAAAATTTGAAACCGATTTATTAGATGAAATTTTTAAAAGATTTTGTTTAGGAAAATAAAAGGGAAGGTAAAATATATGGCTAATAATGGAATTTTTGATACTCATTGTCATTTAATGTCAAAACATTATGATGAAACAGAAATATTAAAATTATTAACTGATGCTTATTCAGCAGGTGATAGCATTGGTAGTATTTGTAATGTTGGTTTTGACTTAAATACTAGTAAGCAAGCTGTTAGTCAAATTTATGAATTTGAGAGTGAAGAAAAAATTCCTAATCTTTATGCAGCTGTAGGTATTCATCCAACAGAAGTAAATACTTGCGATAGTAATACTATTTCAGAATTGAAAAAATTAATAGCAACCGGTAAAGTAGTTGCTATTGGTGAAATTGGATTAGATTATTATCATAAATTTACAGAACCACAATTGCAAAAAAAATGATTTATTGAACAATTAAAATTAGCTAAAGAACATAAATTACCTGTATTATTACATATTCGTAATGCTTTTGAAGATGCTTTTGAAATTATTAAAAAAGAAAATATTACTAATGGTGTTCTTCATTGTTTTACAGGAACAAAAGTAATAGCTGAAAAATTTATAAAACAAGGTTTTTATATTTCTTTTGCAGGTAATGTGACATATAAAAATGCTTTGAAGTTACAAGAGGTGGCAAAAAATATACCAATTAATAAAATATTAGTTGAAACAGATGCGCCATATTTAACTCCTGAACCAAAAAGAGGCAAAAATCCCAAAAATGGATTAACAATTAATCATCCAGAAAATATAATATTTACAGTTAATAAAATAGCTGAATTAAAGAAGATCCCAAAACAAAGTATTATTAATGTAACTAGGGAAAATGCTATTAATGTTTTTAAATTAAATAATGAATTGAAAAGAAATAATGAGTAATAATGAGAAGTTTAAAGTAGCTATTTTTTTAGCAACAGGCTATGAAATGGGTGAAGTAATAATTACTATTGATCTATTAAGAAGGGCTAATATTGTTATTGATTTAGTAAGTATTGAAAATGACTTAAAAATCAAATCAAGTCATAATGTTTTTATTTTATGTGAAAAGAAAATCAGTGATATTGATTTGTTAAGTTATAAGATGCTAATTTTACCGGGTGGTAAAGTTGGAGTAGAAAACTTAAGCAAAAATGAATTATTAAAATCAATATTAGTTATTTTTGCTAAAGATAGTAATAAGTTTATTGCTGCTATTTGTGCAGCACCCCAAATTTTAGGTCAATTAAATTTAATAGATAACAAAAAAATTACGCATTATCCAGGCACTAATATTGGTTTAAATAAAAGTATTATTTTAGATGAAAAAGTAGTAGTTGATAATAATATTATAACTGGAAAATCAATTGGTGCTGCATTTGAATTTGGTTTAAAGTTAATTGAAGTTTTAGAAAGTAAAGAAATTTCTGAACAAATTAAAAAACTAATTGTTTTTTAATTTGTATTTTTTATATAAAGTTAAAGTTATTACTTTTAAAATAGTTAATGACCTATACTTTTTATACAGTTAAAATAATAATTTTAAATATAAAAAATACATTTTAATTTAATCAATAAAAAATATTGTTGACATTTAAAAATGTATTTTTTTAATTTTTTTTAAAATAATAATATAATAAGTGTATAAAAAGGGGGTTTTTATAAAAATGAAAAAATGATTAAATATTTTAGGAACGATTGCATTTACAACAGTAAGTACAACAGCAATAGTTGCTTGTAAAACATCAGAAAGTATTTTAAGTAAATCATTTGCTTCTAGTTATAATGTTGATGACTTTAGTAATTTAGAAGGTTTTGGTATTAAATATAACGAAGAAAATAATACATATGATTTTGTTTGATCAAAATTAACAGTAGATTTAGCAACAATTATAGTACCAATTAATAATACAGTTCCGGTTCAA
Organism: Spiroplasma endosymbiont of Lasioglossum villosulum; assembly: GCF_964020195.1. Classification (NCBI taxonomy): domain Bacteria; kingdom Bacillati; phylum Mycoplasmatota; class Mollicutes; order Entomoplasmatales; family Spiroplasmataceae; genus Spiroplasma; species Spiroplasma endosymbiont of Lasioglossum villosulum. Next base: position 1,506,838 of record NZ_OZ026539.1, on the reverse strand, counting down.
AAAATTTCCAAAGATAAAAATATTGAAGTTAAAGAAAATGAATTAGTAGCAATATATTCTGCAGAAGATCAACAAGGTTTAATTATTGGTTCAGAAAATTTTATTACAATTAAAATTAAATTAAATTTATATAAAGGAGTAAAACAAGAAACAAATAAAGTTGAACTAGTAGATCAAACAGTAGAATACGATGTTTCATTAAATTTATTTGTTAAACAAAACTTAAAATTTTTAACAACTCCAACTGTAAATTGTAAAGCAGATATTGCTGAATTTAAAACTATTTTAGTAAAAGAATTAAAAAAACAAAATGGTTTTTCAAAATTAGATATTAATATGATTAATATTGTAAAAGTAGATGGCGATCCTTTAACTACAGAAGATTTAAAAGAACATGATACACATGTTAAATTAACATTAACAGATGAGGCAAAAAATCATTTTATTGGTGAAAATAATGATTTAAAAGTTAATTGAGTTCCAGAAGTTTAACAAAATAAATTATGGAATAGTTATAAAAAAAAGGGACGATAACAAAAACGGAGGATATAATTACTTTTTAAACATTTCTTTCAAATTATAGACAAGAAATAACTGTAATTATATGCAATTGTAAATATATCTTACTACTAAATTAAATTAATTTCAATTAAAATACAAATATTGAAAAAATCAATAAAAAAATTAATATTTATACACAACAAAAATTCTTATTAACTTTTAATTTAATAAGTTTTTAAAATTTTAATAAAAAAAATTAATTAAGTTATGTTTTTAAATTTATTTGATTACATTTAAAAATAACCATTTTAATATAAATATTTATGTTATAAGTTTTATTACCAAGCATTTCTTTTAAAATATGTCAAATATTACCTTCTGTAAAACAACCTATATTTCACTTTGCACCTTGATTTTCAATACCTTGTTTATTATTTTTAAAATATTGTTTTTTTAATTTTTTATGGTTTTTTAATATTTCATTCATATATTTTATTAACCCAGCATATTGACCATTTTCAATAAAATTTCTACAAGTATTATATTCGTTTCAATATTTTCCTTTATTTCCAGCGATTATTCCAACATATAATTTTTTAACTAAATGAAATTTATCTAAAACAAATTGCGCACCTAAATAATCTGCTACATCTTTAATTCATCCTGCACTATCACCACAAATAATAATTTTTGTTTGGTTGGAATTTTGGATATATGTTTAATGCTAATAGGTAACAGATTATGTCTGTTGTTTTTGTTGGTCTTATTATTACATCTGCTCTTTTATTAACTAATTTATGATTAACATTATCTGTACAAAATAATACTAAACGCATTGAATATTTACCAGAATTGCGTTTAAATTTTCAAAATTTTCGATGTCCATCATCAATACTAATATAAATAAATTGATTTGGTTCTAATTTTATTTTTGGAACATTTAATTTATTAACTTGATATTCTTGAAATAATCTACTAATACTTGTTGTACTAAATTTTGTTTGCTTCATAGTATGTAAAATATCAACATATCTTTTTCCATCAGCAAAATGTTCAATAACATTATTTTTGATATCCTGACAAGTTCTTTTATATTTAGGTAATTCTAATTCTTCATCTAATAAACAAACTTTTACTCATTTTTTTAATTGTTCATCATATATATTTATAATCACGACATTTATAAGTAACAAGACCATTGATAGTATTTCTAGTTCTTTCTTTAATTTTAACTGGAATATATTTTCTATCTCTTTCTTTTAATATTCTTCAATCTGTTTTTTCTCATTGATTTTTTATATCATCTCTAAATGATTGATACATTCTTTTTGTTGCTTCTTTTAAAGTTCATAAATAATTAAAACTCATATTTTTTTTCCTAACTATTTTAAAAAATTCTAAATTTATTGTAAATAATTTAAAAAAATAATTTAAAAAATAATTTACTGCATATATTATATAAACATATAAGTGTAATTTTAACTAAAATAAAAAATTATTTAAAAAACCACTTTCATATTTAAAATATAATAAACAAGTTACATATAATTAATAGTATAGGTATTACAAAATAAAAACCTTTAATTTAGGCGTTTATTTTGCATTTAAAAGCATACTTGTAAAAATAATCAAAAATAGTACAATTTATAAGTAAAATCAAGGAAAAAAAGGAGAATTTAATATGAAAATATGAATAAAAACAAATTTAAGTAAAATAACATTACCATTAACTGGTGCAACAACTGGAACAATAGGATTAATCATGGGGGGGTGCTTACCCATAATGTTAGTGGAGTTAAATATTTTTTAACTCCACATAAACAAGTTGAATGAGGTGTTCAAACTATTTGAACAACTAATCCTAATGATACTTTAAAAAAAGATTATAAATTTGAGTTATATTTTGCAGATGAACCATTAAGAAGAAAATTTGATATATCTTTTCAAAATTGATATTACACTACAGATATAATATGAAATGGTAAATATCCTAATGGATATTTTAATAAATAATTTATATTTCTAAGTTAATATAAGAAATATTTTCATTATATTTATCAAATAAATTAATATTTTGTAGGTTTATTTCTTGTTTATCGGTAATTAAAATTAAATCATAGTTACCAGCACCAAAAATACCACTTATTTCAATCCGATTTAAATTATTAATTGGATTTTCAATTAGTAATTCAAATTCATTAACATTTTCAATTTTAGAAATTTCTTTATAAAATTCTAATTTAGAAAATAATTGTGATTTATTTGAACCATATAAATTTAAAGCATTTTCAATTTTATTATTATGAATAATTAATTTTGTAAAATATTTTCCATATTCACCATTAGCTAATGTTCAATCAGCAGGAATTAATGAAGGTATATTATTACTTTCTAATTCATTTGTTATTGATAATCAATTAAATTGATTATCATCTAATTTAAATAATTCATTTTGACTAATATCATTATTTTTTAGTTTAATGTTATTAACATCAGTAAAATCAAAATATACAGATTTTAATATTACTTTTATATCCTTATACTGTCAAATATCATTTTTACTAGGTTGTATTGGACTTGATTGTAATTCAAAATAATATGGCAATAAAATTTTATTATCATCATTTAATCCTTTATTTATTGATAATGATGAATAAATATATTTTGATAACATAGTAAATATTTGTTTAAATATTTTAACTTGTGATAAATTAACATAATTTGGATAATCTAACTCTCATTGCCTAAATAAGTTGGTAATTACTTCATCGGGTTTTTGACCTTCAAATTTTTTTCTTAATTCTGCTATTTTATTTTTTGGTTTACCTTTATCATCATAATCTGCACCTTCGAAATTTCTATTATAGTTATATGTATAACTTAACATATCTAATAATAATTTTTGTAAACTATCAATTGTTGGTGCATCTTTTATTTCAATTTCTATACTTTTAAATCTATTATTGGTTGCAAGATAAACATATCATCCCTCATTATTAAAAGATAAAACTTTTTTATCTTCTAAATGTATTTCATGTTTTAATGGTCAATTACCATTTCAAATACCACCCATTTCTCAACCTAATCAAGTATCAGTTACTCTTGCATTATTAATTACTTCTTTTCTTGTTTCTTTACCCCCACTAATAGCAATTAAATCTAAAACTGATTTTTCTTGCCCAATAAATTGTTTTGCTAAATTTCAAGGTAAAATTTGTTCACTAAATCATTGTTGTAATATTCTAACTTTTGGTTGAGTTTCAATAGGCATTGATAACAGTGGAAATGCTATCTTATCTTTAATAAATAACTTTGGGTATACTTCCATATTGTCAACTTCACCAAGTACCTTTATATTGCCAAAAATCATGCTTCTAGGGGCTTTAATTTTTAAACCAGTAACTTTTGTATCTTTATCTAATGGTTTTTGTAATTTAATTATGATTGGATAACCATCTCTTGTTTTAAAATCTTTAATTTTAATAATAGTTATACTTTTAGTACTTCTTGTTTTTGGATTTTGATAAGGTTGTGAATAATTATTAATAATATATAAATTATCAATATTATTTTCAGTTAAGGGTTCATTAATAGATACAGCATATAACTTAAATTGATTTAATAAATTTATTTCTTGAAAAATTAAATTTTTAATATCAGTCATACTATATTCAATTGTATTATCATTAATATTAGTACTTGCTCTTTGATTTAATTGCATAGTAAAGTCTGATGTTTCAACAGCAGTAGTTTTTAATACTTTCTCAATATCAATAAAACCAATTTTAATAGTATTTGCTGAAAATCTTAAACTATTATTTTCATTATTTTTAAATAAACGTTCAATTTCATAAATATAAATTGTTCTTTTTTTAAATTCATCATATGCTCTATTAATATCAGGGTCACTAGTAGCTCTCATCATATTAGTAAAGTCATAAGGAATATTATCAATTAAATAATCATTTTCTAATTCTGCTTGATTAAGTTTAGTTTGTTTCTGTGGAAATTTCGTTTGTGGTTTGTTGTTGTTTTCCATTGTTCTCTCCTATTAATTGGTTATTTTCGGGGTTAAATAATTTTAATTTAACAGTTAAATTATTAATTTCTTGTTCATCATTAATATTAAATGTTTTACTACTTAATAAGTCTTTATCTAAACGTACTAATATTTGAATAAATTTAAGAATATCAATATTAAATTGTCATAACTTTTGTTCAATATAATTAATAGTTGAAATATTTACAGCTGTACTTTCTGGAACTGATTGTTGTGCTGATTTCTTTTGACTTGGTATATGAATACCACAACGTTTAAATATTTCATTAACATTTCAATCGTATATATCAGTTAAATTTTTACCTTTAAAATTACTATTTGTCATATTAATATTTTCATTTTGTTCATTATTATCTCCACCACTTTTAAATATGTAATTTTTAGTAACCAAAGTTCTTACTGCGTCTTCTATTAAAGATTGAACATTGCCATAAGTTTGACTAAATATAAATTTAGGTGAATTTAAAATGGTATCTAAAACAATTTGTTCATAAATAACATCTAATGCTTTAATTTTATCCATTACTTTATTACAATCTGCTAGCTCATTTGCTTTATTTCTCATAATTGCTATTGGTATATAGTTAATATTTAGTGTTTGTTCTTGTGCTAAATTAGGATTATTAATATATAATTTAAAATCTAATGGAAATTGTTTTTTATTATCACTAATACTATAAATTGCACGATTAATTGTTACTTCTTCATTGTTTGCTAAATTGTAAAGGTAAGTGCAACTAAATTATTTTTCTATCCAAATATTCGATTGGTGAAAGATAATTTAGTATTTTTCTTGGTCTTTGGTTTAAAGACAATATAAATTTATGAACTTCATTTTTATTAGTTTTTGAAAAAATAAATTTTTTAGGAAATTTTTCTCTAATTAAACCATTAGTATTTTCATTAGTACCTCTTTGTCAAGGTGAATATGGATTGGCAAAATAAATTTTTATATCTAAATTTTTTTCAAGTTGTTGTCAATTTGAAAATTCTTTGCCACGATCAAAAGTAATAGTTTTAACAATGTTTTTAGGAAGAATTGATAAATAATAACTAACATTTTTATTAATAACTTTAGTAGTTCTGTTTTTAACTAATATTGCTAAAGTAAATCGTGATACTCTTTCAACTAAAGTTATTAAACATGATTTGCTTTTACCTCGTGATGATACTATAGTATCTCCTTCTCAATGACCAAGTGTTATACGATCATTAACATTTATATCTCGTTCTTTAATTGATTTACCATTAAACTTGCCACGATTTTCTTTAGATTTTCGTTTTTTACCTTTTCTTCTTAAATTTTTACTAGTAACTTTATCAAGCATTCCAAAATAAATTCAAGTATAAATTGTTTTAAAACTAATAACTCACTCTTTATGAAAATTTTTAATTCTGCCATAAATTTGTTCAGGTGATCAACCTAATAGTAATTTTTGTTGTACATATTTTACTAAATTCTTATTTTTAAACTTATGAAAACTAATATGTGATTGTTTTCGATTTTCAGCTTTATTTTGTGCAATTAATGAAAAATAATGATTATTATCTTTATTTCTATTAATTTCTCGAATAATAGTACTAATACTTCGATTAAGATTTTTAGCTATTTCACTAATTTTAAATTTAAATTTCAATTGATTCTCAATATAAATCCTTTCATCTATGCCAAGATGTTTATAACTCATATAAAAACTCCTTACTTTTTTCTAAACTAAATTTAGCATTATGAAATTTTTATATGAGAATTTTTTGCAATTTTATTTACTTGCACTTACAAGTATAACTCAGCGTTTAATGTATAAACTTCAAATAGTCTTACTGTTTGTGCATTTTGTTCATAGTTATCATAAAAAATAGTACATTGAATTAATTTACCAGTAATATCATAAACTCTTTGTTGAATATCTACTACTTGAAAATATAAGTCATCATTAGCAATATAAATTAAATAACCACTAATTCCTAATTTACTTAATTTAAAAATAGAATTTCAATTTTTTCTGTAAAATTCTTGTTGAATTAAGTATTGTTTAATAGTTTCATTATTTATTTCTAATGGAGCATTATATAAATTAGCATTATTTTCTGCCACAAAATCAGTAAAATATGTCTCATGATTAAAATCATTAAAACCAAAATAATTTAAAATTGAAGCATGCGTATTTTTGTGTTTATTAGTTAAAAATTTTACTTTTTCATTTTGATTATCACTAGTATTTGTTTTATCTCTTCTAAAAAATCTACCTAACATAATATTTACCACCTTTCTTTAAAATATTTGATTAATTTTTAATATAATTTTGACAATAATAAATATAATTAAGCCAGCAGTTGCAGATGATAGAATTACTCCAATTAAACCTAAAATAATTTTTATAATTTTAAAAAACATAATATTATTCCTGTAATTCTTCTAATTTTTTAAAAATATAATCTCTACCCATACCCCACATTATTCTATTATTATAAATATTAATTTCAGTATCCGCATTAACATTATTATTTGATATTCATAAACTACTTTTTAAAACATTTGTATCTAATTGATAATAAAAATTAATTATTTGTCAACTATAATTTTTATTATTTTCTTTACTAGTATAATCACCAAAACTATAATATATTCTATAATGTGTTTTATCTTTAAATATATATTCTATATGTGTAATATTATTTTTATCTACTACGACTTTACCTACTTCTTTTCAATTTGAACCACTTGGACTGGGTTGTGGTTGTTTTTCTAATATTTCATTAATGGCTTGTAATAATTTTTTATTTTGAGTTTTTAATAATTTATATTCATTATTTTCTAATAAATCTTTACAAAGTAATGAATTTTCTTCATCATTTAATGCAATTTCATTTGTTTCAGTATTATATTTAAAATAATCATTTGAAAATTTTTTATCTTTTATTTTTTCTTTTAATTCATTAATAGCACCGGCAATAGTTTTATCAGTAGTTTCTAAATTAGGAATTTCTGCACTAATAGCATTTATTTGAAATGCAATAGGAAATTGTGATTTTACATCTTCTAATTTTTTATCTACTTCTTCTTTTTTATAATAATCAGATAAATTAGGAATTTTATTATTGATTTCATTAATTGCAGGAACGATTTGTTTAGAAACTGTTTGTAAAGCATCATCATTGATATTTTGCTTTTTATCTAATAAATTATTAGTTTCTAGTTTTGTGTAATAATCATGTTCAGTACTTTCTTCTGTTATAAATTCAGTTGGTGTATCTATTCCTTGATATTGATATATTTCTTCTATATCACCAATTAAATTAATTTTTCCACGTTCAGGATAGGAATTACCACCACCCCTAAATTTTTTATTTCTATTGTCATAGTAAATCGTTCCGGTATTTAAAATTCTTTTATTTTGGATTTGTTCACTATACGTCATGGAATCAACATTTAGCAATTCAAATTCATTAAAAACATTATTTAAATAAATTTTAATTACTTTATAAAATTTCATAAAGTTTTTTTCTGTTAAATATTGATAACTGATTTTAATAAAATATCATTTAAATATTTCTATATTATTATTTTCAACTTTTTTTCATAAAGGACTAGTTTCAATATTAAATCAATTATTTTTAACATCATTAATATTTTCATTTGCTTTAATTAATTCAGTATTTAATTTGGTAATTTCATTTTCATTAGTAGTAATTCGTTTTTGTTGTTTAGCAGAAAAATCACAAGTTGGTGCATGTGTATAATCACCAATTTGTGGATTATTTTGTAATGCTTCGGGGGGTAATGTACCAATTTCATCAGGTCAATCTAAAATCATTGTTTCAGTTTCTTTATCATAATCAGTTGCAACATAACCTTTATTAATAAATTTACTAACAGGACCTCTATATATTTCATTTTCATTATCATCAACTAAATCATCATATAATTTAATTTGTTTTAATAATGTAAATTCTTTTTGTTGTTCAATTAATTCATCAACTTGATTTCTAGTATAAAATGCTTTTAAGTCAATTTTTTCAACATCTATTTCATCATCATTATAACTTGAAAATATTTGTTTTAATTCTGTTAGTCTTGCCCATATTTTCATTCTACTAGGTGCTAAATCTCAAACATTAATTGTAGGAATACTACTTGCACTAAATTGATTACCATTATTAAATTGAATAGTAGCATCAACATTAAATTCAATTGGTGTACGATTAAATACTCAATGTTCTACCATTACATAAACCATATCTCTTAATGTTTCTCTAATTAATTCATCTTTAAAACTATCAAAAGGAAATTTAGATAAAATAAAATTAAGATAAGCATTAATATCATTTTGAGCACGAATAGCAAATGTTTTAAATCAATCATTAGCATTTGGTCATGTTTGTATATATTGCTGTGGCGTTTCTGTAATTTTTCCAGTTAATGGATATCAGTTATTATAATTTTCAAGACTGACATCAGTTCAAAGTTTATTAATCATAATTTATCATTCCTTAAAAAATGCTTGTTTATAATGATGAGTATGTTTTTTTGTTTTTTTATGTGTTATATGTTCAATTTCTTTTTGTATTTTATTTTTACCTTTTTTTAAATTTTTCTTACTTTTTGTTACAACTTGACTATATGCAAATTTTTCTAAATGATGTAATAATCCAGTACCAAATAAAGTATTAACACTAAATTTTAAACCAACATTTTTAAATGATTTGTTAATATTTTCAATAGGATTATTAATAATATTTACTACTTTATGATAAGTTCTAATAGTTCTAAATATTTCTCTATATACTTTAAAACTATCTCTAATTACTTGTTGTACCACTGGTGGAGCAAATGCTATTGCTTTTAATCATTTATTATGATTAACACCATAACCAATGTATCAACCACTATATCAACGATATCAATGGAATGGATGTATTTGAGTAACAAAAGTTTTTGCTTTAAGAATACTATCAACAACTGTAATTGGTTTATATTTAGGATTGCGATGATAAATAGTAATTGCACATTTATTTAATGACAAAGGTTGAATTTTACAACCCATAAATACTGGTGAATTTAATGGAATTAATTGTGCGTGTTTAATTGCTCTTTTTTCTGCACTAGTAAATAAGTTAGTTGCTTTTTCTTTTAATTTCTGAATTTTTTCAAATACTTGTTTTTCTAACTTTTCAAATTTTTCTTGTAATTTATATATACTTTCTAGTATTTTTTCAAAATATGGTGTATCTTTTCAAAATTTATTTAAACCTTTTTTTAAATAAAATCTAATATCAAAATATTTAAAAGTTTGATTTGCTTTTAAAACAAGTTGATGAATAACATTATTTTTAAAATTAAATTTAATAGCATTAGCACGAATTTTTTGTAAATCTAAAATTAAAGTTTTTCCATATCTATTTTCTGTATGTATTGTATGAACTAAATTTAATCAATCATGTTGATTCATTTTTAATACTTCTTTTAAATCAGTATTAAATTTTAAAAAGTTATTTGCTTTTTCAATATCTTTAATTTTAAATTTAGGAGTTAATTGTGGACTTAGTTTTATTAATGTATTTTGTAATAATAAGTAATCTTTTAACTCTTGTGCTTCTAATTTTTGAAAATTATTTTTATATTGTCTTTCAGCAACATAACCTAAATCTCGTAATACTGTTTCACGATTAGGAGTAAAACTATAATTCATTAAATAACGTTTATTACCAATAATTTTATCTGTTAAAATTTCTTTTCCACTTACTTGACTAATAATTTCTTGTAAATTTTTTGCTTTTTTAATTCCCACTTGTTCTAATGTTTTAGTTTTTTGTGCTAGTTTAATAAATTTACTTGTACGATAACCACGACTAATTTTATTAAGTCCAGCAAATGCAGGAAGTATATTAAAGAAAGTATTTAATTTTGTTACATTTCCTTTTAAATAATCATAAACTTGATTAATAGTAAAATCAGTTAAAAACTCTACACCAACAGCACTAATACTAGCAACTAAATCACTTGCACCTAATCCAAGTGTAAAACTTTCACTTAATCCACCAGTAAAAGGAGCAAGTGCTACTGCTATAACTTGTACACCAATCATTTCTAAAATTTCTCATCAAAAACTTTTGTTTTCTTGTTGGTTACTTGTTCTAGTATGTTTTGGTTTATTTATGTTTAAAAGTATTGCTGTACTAGTTGTACCGATTGGCATAATATTAATTTCCTTTATTTAAGAGTTATTTTAATTGGATTTGTTGTTCCTTTATAATTTAAGTCATTAACATTAGCAGTAATGGTTATATATAAGTCACCTGCTTTTTGTTTTTGATTACTTACATTAGTTTTTCCTTGTGCATCACTAAAATATTTAATAGTTGGATTTGTTAAATTTGGATTTAATGATTTAAGTTCATTAGTACTTTTTATTTGTGTATTTAATTCACTATTATTGTTATTAACATTTGCAGTAATATCAGTTGTTAAACTTGTAATTTTAGTTTTTAAATCAGTTTTTTCTGTTTTAATAACTCCACATAACATTCAACGTGATGTTGTTTCATTATTAGAAATATATGGTATTGCTTCTCCAACAACTTCACCAGCAACTTTATATGCTCTTCCTGCTTTATCATCTTTAATAAAATCTACATAAATAACTGTATTTTCTATCATATATCTTTTCATCGCTCTTGGTGTTGCTAAAATAAAGGTCATTAATTGTTGTTCATTTTTATCATTAGTAAAAATCATATAATCATCAAGAACGATTTCACATAATACACCTTTTACATATAAATTATTTCCATTTAAACGTAATTGTTGTGCCAACTGATTATCGGTAATTAAACCTTTATTATCTGCTAAATAAACTAAACTATCATAAAGACCATTAGTAATAAAAAATTTACTATTTGCAATGTTTCTAAATTGAAACAAAGTATTTCAAGCAGATAACATTGATTTTAAATAGCCTACTGGTGTTGTATCTTCAATATCGATTTTAGTAGCAAATTTTGCAATTGCTTGTGTATCATCAATTGCCAATTTATCTGCTAAATCATTTGCAACTTCATATTGCATACTATCTAATAAATTTTGTCCATTATTTGCTTTTAAATCTACATCTGCAATAATTTCTCCTGCAAGATATTTTTTAGTTATTTTTTTACTAATTTTATCTGTATCAACATATGGTAATTCATATCTTTTACTTTTATCATCTCAAGCAATAATTTTTACTTCTGGTTTTTTTGGTTTTTTAACAATAAACTCAATATTTACTGAGTCAACAATTTCAGTAAGGAAAAAGTTTGCTCATGGACTATTTGAAATTTGCTGAGTTATACTTGTAAGTGCAAGTAAATAAAATTGCAAAAAATTCTCATATAAAAATTTCATAATGCTAAATTTAGTTTAGAAAAAAGTAAGGAGTTTTTATATGAGTTATAAACATCTTGGCATAGATGAAAGGATTTATATTGAGAATCAATTGAAATTTAAATTTAAAATTAGTGAAATAGATAAAAATCTTAATCGAAGTATTAGTACTATTATTCGAGAAATTAATAGAAATAAAGATAATAATCATTATTTTTCATTAATTGCACAAAATAAAGCTGAAAATCGAAAACAATCACATATTAGTTTTCATAAGTTTAAAAATAAGAATTTAGTAAAATATGTACAACAAAAATTACTATTAGGTTGATCACCTGAACAAATTTATGGCAGAATTAAAAATTTTCATAAAGAGTGAGTTATTAGTTTTAAAACAATTTATACTTGAATTTATTTTGGAATGCTTGATAAAGTTACTAGTAAAAATTTAAGAAGAAAAGGTAAAAAACGAAAATCTAAAGAAAATCGTGGCAAGTTTAATGGTAAATCAATTAAAGAACGAGATATAAATGTTAATGATCGTATAACACTTGGTCATTGAGAAGGAGATACTATAGTATCATCACGAGGTAAAAGCAAATCATGTTTAATAACTTTAGTTGAAAGAGTATCACGATTTACTTTAGCAATATTAGTTAAAAACAGAACTACTAAAGTTATTAATAAAAATGTTAGTTATTATTTATCAATTCTTCCTAAAAACATTGTTAAAACTATTACTTTTGATCGTGGCAAAGAATTTTCAAATTGACAACAACTTGAAAAAAATTTAGATATAAAAATTTATTTTGCCAATCCATATTCACCTTGACAAAGAGGTACTAATGAAAATACTAATGGTTTAATTAGAGAAAAATTTCCTAAAAAATTTATTTTTTCAAAAACTAATAAAAATGAAGTTCATAAATTTATATTGTCTTTAAACCAAAGACCAAGAAAAATACTAAATTATCTTTCACCAATCGAATATTTGGATAGAAAAATAATTTAGTTGCACTTACCTTTACAATTTAGTATTTTAAAAAATTCTATAAATTCTGGCGCTTCTACTAATCTCTCTGTATTGTCTAAATTTTGATTAAATGGTACTGACATTTTATTTCTTCCTTTCGTTTATAAATAATTTTTCTTTTTATAATTAATTAAAAAATTTTCTTTATCATTTGTTTTATTATTAATAATTATTTGTTTATTTCCACCTGTATTAATTGTTTCTTTAAATACTGGTTGTTCTTTAATCATTTTTTTAATAGTTTCTTCAATTTTTGAATTTTCTAAATTATTAGTTTTAAATTTTAAATAATCATAAAATTCAGTTTTAACTTGATATTTTTTAAATATATTAATTATTTCTTTTTCTTTAATTTCTTGATTAAGTTTATTTAACTTATTTTCTGCTTCATTATCTTTATTTTCTATTTCTTGTTGAACATTATTTTCAGTTAAAGGTTCAGTTGTTTGTTGAACATTATCTTTATTTTCTAACATTTAACATTCTCCTAATCTTATCCCAATAATCAATCTTTAACTAATTGTGGTATTTCACTTATTAATTTTTTATAATCATTAACTGCATTTTCTAATGTATCAATATCAGAAAATTTAAAACAATTATCAATATGTAAATCAAAATCTCTATCAATACTAATATCTTGTTTTCTATATTTTTCATTAAATTCAATTTTTGTCATATTATTTTTCTCCTTTATTAATCTTTTCATTTAATTTTGCTAATTTTTTTTGATGTTTTATAATTTTGTTATTTGCTCTAACATGTTTTGGAGTTGTGATAAATCTTTTTAATAAAACAATAATTTCTCTGCAAATTAATGTTCCAACACTTGTTCCAATAATTATTAATTCATGTAAAAATTCTTTCATTTCAATATTTTCCTTTCAATTATTTATTTTTTAATTATTCATCAAATTGACCACCATTAATTCTTTCAATCATCGATTTTGAATTACTTATAATGCTTACTAATAAGGCAATTTCTTTATTTAATTGTTCCATTCTCTCTTTATATGTATGAATTTCATTATTATAATATTCAAGTAATTTTTCTTTATTCATAAATTATTCACCTCCTTTATAAACTCATGTGATTATAATCTCAATTTAGTGAAGCATTATCATGATTTAATGGAACTTCGCTCATATTATCACTACCATATTGACTAGTTCTTTCACTATTAATTGTGAATCTATTATCATTAATTAATCTTGCAGTTTCATTATTAAATGATGTTTCTTGCATTTCTTCAATATGATTAGTTGTTTCCATTGGTAATAAATTATGAATAATTTCACTTATTCCTGCAATAATAGTAGGTACTGCATAAGCATTATTAAAATCATTATTAATACCCATAGTAACTCCACTTGATATTAAACATCCACCAGTTGCCATATTACAAATCTTTCTTATTGTTTCAAATTTATTAGGTATTAACTCAGTTAATCCACTAATAAGATTTGATATACCATAAGCATTTAAACTAATATATGTATCTCAATTCATTAATGACTGATTTTCTTGTTTATTTAATAGTAATCATGGAGGACCTTCTGTTGTAGTTGTAGTAGTTATTGGAGTTGATGTTGTAGGAATAATAGGACTAATATTATTTTCTGTTCATTTACTATAATTTGCTAAACCAATTGTTCCTAAACCTAATAATATTTTTTTACTACTATTAATTAATTTAGTTTTAGTATTTGGTCTTTGATTTAAATTTCATATATCTAAACCTAATTTTTTACCAAATAATAAACTATTAATTGAACCTAATACTGGATTTGCAATTACTTGACCATAATAAGCACTTGTACCAATCATTGTACAAATTGGACTTATACCAGTTCTAATTAACTTAGTTAAAGTATAATTTGATTGTGTATTTTCGTTTGGCATTTTAATCTCCTTTATTTACTTTTAACATTTCTCTTACAATATCTAATAAAGTATTTACTTGATATTCATATAATTCAAATTCATAATTTCTAATTTTAATTTTTTCCTTTTTCATTTTTTTATTCTCCTTTAATTTTCTAATTTTTTAATTGTTACTTTAATTCAACCTTGATAAACATCATTATTACCAACTATTAATGCAACATTACTTTCTGGGTCCGAAACAATTATGTGTTTGGATTTAACATTTGGGTATTGTCTTAAAATAATTGCTCTAATATCATTACTTGTATGAATTGCTTTTGGAAATGGTGATAATATTTCAATTTCATTTTTATTTTCAAACAAAGTAGGTAATATTATCATTAGTCAAATTCACCTTTTTCTATTTTTTCAATTAATAAGCTAAATTGTAAAGGTAAGTGCAACTAAATTATTTTTCTATCCAAATATTCGATTGGTGAAAGATAATTTAGTATTTTTCTTGGTCTTTGGTTTAAAGACAATATAAATTTATGAACTTCATTTTTATTAGTTTTTGAAAAAATAAATTTTTTAGGAAATTTTTCTCTAATTAAACCATTAGTATTTTCATTAGTACCTCTTTGTCAAGGTGAATATGGATTGGCAAAATAAATTTTTATATCTAAATTTTTTTCAAGTTGTTGTCAATTTGAAAATTCTTTGCCACGATCAAAAGTAATAGTTTTAACAATGTTTTTAGGAAGAATTGATAAATAATAACTAACATTTTTATTAATAACTTTAGTAGTTCTGTTTTTAACTAATATTGCTAAAGTAAATCGTGATACTCTTTCAACTAAAGTTATTAAACATGATTTGCTTTTACCTCGTGATGATACTATAGTATCTCCTTCTCAATGACCAAGTGTTATACGATCATTAACATTTATATCTCGTTCTTTAATTGATTTACCATTAAACTTGCCACGATTTTCTTTAGATTTTCGTTTTTTACCTTTTCTTCTTAAATTTTTACTAGTAACTTTATCAAGCATTCCAAAATAAATTCAAGTATAAATTGTTTTAAAACTAATAACTCACTCTTTATGAAAATTTTTAATTCTGCCATAAATTTGTTCAGGTGATCAACCTAATAGTAATTTTTGTTGTACATATTTTACTAAATTCTTATTTTTAAACTTATGAAAACTAATATGTGATTGTTTTCGATTTTCAGCTTTATTTTGTGCAATTAATGAAAAATAATGATTATTATCTTTATTTCTATTAATTTCTCGAATAATAGTACTAATACTTCGATTAAGATTTTTAGCTATTTCACTAATTTTAAATTTAAATTTCAATTGATTCTCAATATAAATCCTTTCATCTATGCCAAGATGTTTATAACTCATATAAAAACTCCTTACTTTTTTCTAAACTAAATTTAGCATTATGAAATTTTTATATGAGAATTTTTTGCAATTTTATTTACTTGCACTTACAAGTATAACTCAGCATAAATTTAAAATATTTTTGTCAAAATCAGAGTTTGTATAATTAATTTTTTTAGTTCATTTAATTATATCTTTCATATATTTAAGTAATTTTTCTTTATTCATTATCAAAGTCTCCTAAATTTCCTCAACTTCTTCTATTTCATTTATTAACTGCTTCTAATCAACAACTATTACAGGTATTGGATAAAAAGTTTTCTTTTACTTTATTGCACATAGAACATTTATCTTCATATTTCATATTATTTCTCCTTATTTTCAATTTGATTAGCAATTTCATTTAATATTTTTAATACTTTATATTCATTTTTTAATTCTTTAATAATAAATATTAAAAATATTATTAGTGTTATACTTGTTATTAATATTGGTACTATTAATAAAAATTTTCATAATATCATTTTTTACTCTTTTCATTTTTTAAATCATTTAACATTTATTGAACAAAATGCACGATTTTTAGGAATGTTTAAAGTGTTAAAGATTTGACCAGTTACAATAATTTCATCATTTTTGTTTAATAAAATACAGCGTCTATAAAGTTTTGGGTTATTAAAAATTAAAGTAACGTAGTTTAATCCATTTCATTGACCACGAACACTATAATATAATTCTTTATTACCTTTTTCGTAATATTTTGCTTCAATAGTGTTACTCAGTTTTACTGTTAATTTGACATAATTTGCTTTATCTTTCATTTTTATAATTCCTTAAATAATATTGAATATGTTTATATGCATCTTGTTCATGTTTTGTAAATTTTATATTTCCTTTATAATTTTCTATTTTAGTTTTATTTTTTGGTTCGCTTTCTTGAAAATCTCAATTCATAACGTCTTCTACTAATACCATTAATGCACCAATAATTTTAGGTGTTGCTAATGGATTAGTTAATAATTGTTTTGAAGTTAAAAAGAAATTTTCTACAATAACTAATATTTTTTTATCAATAAATTTGTTTTTAGTTATTTGAAAATATATTTTATAAAAATCTTTACTTTCTAAAATAGTTTTTGTTTTAAATGTTTTATTTAAAACAATACTATTAGTTTCATTTGAATATATAACGATTCCATTATTACCAATTCCAGCAGGGTCAATTCCAATAATTAAGTCATATTGCATTATTAATCAAAGTTTCCATTTTTAATTTTTTCTTGTAATCTCATTATTAATTTCATTTTTCAATTACTAATATTAATTTTAATTTCATCACTAATATCATCTTTAAGTAATTCCATAAATTCATTATCAAGATAATAAATTAATTTTTCTTTATCCATATTTATACCTCCTGCTTAACCTAATATTTAAGATACAGTCGTAACAAATTGTTTTACTATTTTTATCTCTTAAAAAATATTTTCTTGTTTTTATATCATTAGTATTAAAGAATAAATAATCTAATTTATTTTGTTTACATGTTCAACAAAAATACTTTTTCATTATGAGTTGAAATTTCCTTATAAGAAGTAACTATATAATTAATTGGTAAATCATCATGTTTATATGGATTATTTATTTTAAAACATTTTCTGTTTTCTTCTCACGTAATGTTATATTTAAAACAAGGATTAGTAATTTTAGTTTTGTTATCTGTTATTTCACCCATAAATCAACTATTATGCTGTTCATAAAATTTTAATGGTTCAAGTTTTATATCATTAAGATAATATTCTTTTGAAGCAGTTGGTTTATTAACAGTTATTTTTTGGTCTGTAATATATGGTTCTAATAATTTTATTAATTCATTACCACTTAATTCTCTTTTAATATTTTCTAAATTAAAAACTCAATATGTATATTTATCATCAGCAATAAAACTATTATTTTTAACCATTCATTTTGGACATTGTAATTTATATTCACCATAATCAATAAGAATAGCTTGTGGTTTATCTTTAACCATTTGTTCTTTTTTAAATTCTATTTGCATAATAATTCTTTCCTAATATGTTCTGTTGCTTATAGCATAAAGAACATATATTTTGATTTTTAGATTATTAATAATACTACTATTAGTTTTATTCATTTCAGAAATTCTGGGCTCAAAAATAAATTGTGAAATTTTAAAAAGAAATCGAGGCATTCGATTCAATATTTATTTAATTTGTGTTAAACAAATTAATATTTTAATTGAACCGGCACCGCTCAATTTTTTTTACAAGTTTGAAATTTATTTTCTCGCCCAAAAAAATTTTCAAAAAAAATAAAAAATAAAACCAACACTTGCTCACTGGGGGGTGGCAAGGTTGGTTAAATAAAGAATAGAATTAATACAATAGGTCCCTACAACAGGTCTATATATACTAGTTTCCAATTCGCTCCCACCCCAAGAATTACCATTAAATGGTTAGTATATTTTATTAGGTATCACTCCACTTTTTATTTATCCATGCAAGTCCACATGTTCTAGCTACTATTTTTAACAACTGTGTTGTAGTTCACTTTTTTAGTTCCCTAACACGTGTTGATAATAGCGTTAAAGAGGTTTATTAAAAATTTTAAAATTTTACAATTACAAAAAAAAGACAAGATTATTTCTTGTCTTTTTCCTTAATAATAACTTTGAGAATAATTTTTATTTTATTTAAATATATATTTTTTAAAATACGTCGAATATAAATTTAAGGGTAAAAGAGAATTTAATTTTTCTATCATCATTTTTAAATGGTAATATTGGAAAGAATTTATTTATCTAGTAATTCATCTTCCTACTTTTTTGGGAACCTCCCAAATAAAAATGTAATATTTTAATTTATGAAAGGAAAATATATATGAAAACTTTAGTAACATTATTAGGAACGATTGGTTTAGCATTTACAAATGCAAATAATTTTTTAAATATAAATAATAGTCCAAAAGAAGTTAAAGAAATAACTTATGAATTTAGTGAAAATAAAAAAGATATTGTTCATAGTTATAAAACATCATCAATATCAAATCCAGCTTATGAAAGTTGAGATTTTGTAGTTTCTACAGGTTTAAAATCTTTTCAAAAACCAAAATCTATTAGAATATTAGAATGATTTTTAAATAATGGTTCAGATAAAATAGATTGAGGTTCAGATCATTATGATGTATTTTCTGTTCCTTTAAAAATAATGGGAAAAGAAATTAATAAAATTAATGAGGGAAAAATTACAGATGAAGAAGTAGCATATAATAGAATGAATTTTTCATTTAAAGAATCGTATCAAGATTTTTTAGCAACTGCTGAAGTTGTTAGAGGTATAACTACTGCATTATTTTTTGATAATCTTGATTGACACATTCAATTTTTATTTCCTGCAAAATTAACATTCGATATGTCATTTTCTAATGTATATTTAACTAGAAGTTTAGGGTATGGATTGAAATTTGCAATAGATTATTAATTAAATATTTAAAATAAAGTTATAATATAAAATTATTAAAGCAGATTGTAATTCAAAGTCTTACACTTCAAATTACAATCTGCTTTTAGTTAGAAAAAAAGTTTTTATATTATTTATTTTTTATAAGCAATGGCTAATATTTTTATAATATTCTTTTAAAGATTTTTTTTAAAAAGCTGAGTTATACTTGTAAGTGCAAGTAAATAAAATTGCAAAAAATTCTCATATAAAAATTTCATAATGCTAAATTTAGTTTAGAAAAAAGTAAGGAGTTTTTATATGAGTTATAAACATCTTGGCATAGATGAAAGGATTTATATTGAGAATCAATTGAAATTTAAATTTAAAATTAGTGAAATAGCTAAAAATCTTAATCGAAGTATTAGTACTATTATTCGAGAAATTAATAGAAATAAAGATAATAATCATTATTTTTCATTAATTGCACAAAATAAAGCTGAAAATCGAAAACAATCACATATTAGTTTTCATAAGTTTAAAAATAAGAATTTAGTAAAATATGTACAACAAAAATTACTATTAGGTTGATCACCTGAACAAATTTATGGCAGAATTAAAAATTTTCATAAAGAGTGAGTTATTAGTTTTAAAACAATTTATACTTGAATTTATTTTGGAATGCTTGATAAAGTTACTAGTAAAAATTTAAGAAGAAAAGGTAAAAAACGAAAATCTAAAGAAAATCGTGGCAAGTTTAATGGTAAATCAATTAAAGAACGAGATATAAATGTTAATGATCGTATAACACTTGGTCATTGAGAAGGAGATACTATAGTATCATCACGAGGTAAAAGCAAATCATGTTTAATAACTTTAGTTGAAAGAGTATCACGATTTACTTTAGCAATATTAGTTAAAAACAGAACTACTAAAGTTATTAATAAAAATGTTAGTTATTATTTATCAATTCTTCCTAAAAACATTGTTAAAACTATTACTTTTGATCGTGGCAAAGAATTTTCAAATTGACAACAACTTGAAAAAAATTTAGATATAAAAATTTATTTTGCCAATCCATATTCACCTTGACAAAGAGGTACTAATGAAAATACTAATGGTTTAATTAGAGAAAAATTTCCTAAAAAATTTATTTTTTCAAAAACTAATAAAAATGAAGTTCATAAATTTATATTGTCTTTAAACCAAAGACCAAGAAAAATACTAAATTATCTTTCACCAATCGAATATTTGGATAGAAAAATAATTTAGTTGCACTTACCTTTACAATTTAGCAAAAAATAATAATATTAACTTGTTAAATTATTAATCTAGCTGAAAAAGTAGTAGTTTATAATATTATTATCAATTGGTAGTATTTTAAGTTTGTGTTTTTTATTTATAGTAATAATAATAAACTAATATATATGTTTTAAAGACAATTACATTATAAAAATATACAATTTGATTTTTATGTTTTAATAAATTATTTACTTTAATTTTCTTTTGAATCTGATTTTTAAACAAAATATTTATTTTGTGCATTAGATTATCTTTCTCCCATAAGTAGTATAATAATATTATAACATTTTATATTAAAATTTTATATAAAGTAAAAAAAGGAGTAGTCAAAAAATGATAAATAATAATTTTATTAAAATAGGTTTAATAATTGGAATGATTATGTCAATAATATTACTTATTAGTTGTATTATTTATGGAATATTTACATTTTTTAATTATTTTTCATTAGTTATTATTTTAATAATTATTTATGGACTATTTCAGGTGATTCCCTTTTTACTTTGTTTAAATAATTATTTTATTGAAGAAAAATGATTATTTTTAACAGGTTTATTTAGTTTAACAACATTTGTTATTCCTGGAGTTTTAATTTTAATTGGTTATTTTGTTAGACAAAAGAAATTAATAAAACTTATTAATAATAATTAATTTGTAAAAAAAATAAATATTATTTTATTTTTAGGTTATTATTTTATATAATTTTCCTTTATTAATATTGCTTCATGTTTCTCTATATAATAGACTTCTTGTGGATAGTTATTTATTAAAATTTAATGATTAAAATTAAAAAAGATAGGAAATCTATGATATTTGATAAATTAAAAACTATTAAAAATACAAGATTATTAAGATTAACTAGTATAAATAATATTAATTTTAATAAAATTCTAGGAATTTTAAAAACAGAAGAATTAAAAAAGTTTATTAATTAAAATATTTTATGGAAAAATTTATAAATAAGTTGGTAATTTTTTAATAAAAAAATCATTTAATAATTCTCAATTTCACCCTCGTCCAGATTGCGGCGTTAATAATCATTCAGCAAAGGCTTCGGCAAAAAATTCACCTTTTTTATAGGGTTTCGCTTGGCTTCAAAATATACGACCATAATTACTTTGCACAATAATCATTGGGAATACTAATCTTTTTTGATAATCACTATTACTAATATTAACTTTATCATTTAAGTAATCCATTAATAATTGACTACAATCAGAAATTGGCGTCTTCATCACGTGATTTTGTGCTCTTCAAACAGATGAATAATCATTATTAATTTTAAAAATATTTTTATTAAGTAAACAATTTTCGATTTTATTATTTTTAGGTCAATTTCAATTGTTATTAAACGTACTACGTTCATCATCCGTTAATGATAAAAAATTATCGAAAGCATGACCATATTGATGAGTACTAACACTAATTATGTTATTAGTTGCTCATCAACCCGCTTGATAGTTTGCGCTAATTTCTTTAGTATTAACAAAATCTGGATCATAAATTTGACGTTGACTATTAATTAGATAAGAATATTGATTATAAGCAACGACGTTTTTATTTGATATTGGTGCTTGAGTAACACTTTGCATTAAACGTAAAATATTATTTTTACCATATACTCCTGCCATAATATTATAAAAACGTAATTGTTCTTTTTTTGTTGTTTCAGTAGCAAGTTGACTTAAACCAACATCTTTATATAATTTTTCTCAATCAACATTACTGTTTTGAGTTCCTAGTCGTGTATTAGTTAAATCATGTGCTAATTGATTAAAATCAAGAAAAGGTAATGGTTTACTAGCATTATCATAAAAACTATTAAATTCATTATTTGCCATTTGACTAGCTGGGTTTTTAATTTTTCGTTCATTCTCTTTAATAAAACTAGTCATTTCTGATGATCAACGATAACGTAATAAACCAAGATAATAATCACGATTATAATTAACTTGGCAACTTCAAACAATAATTCAAGCAAGTAAACCAGTAACCAATAAAACTATGAAAATTATAAAAAATTTACGATATTTTTTCATAAAATCTCCTTTTAAAAAAATTATTATTAATAATTTCAATTCCTTATTTAAATTAATAATCATAGAAAGAAAAAAATGTACCTTCTAGAAATTTTATATTTTTGTTTGCTTTTTTTGAAATTGATAACTAAATCATTACCATTATTTTTTCATTTCATTTTGAATAGTAATTTATTATTTATATAAGTAAAAAATGCACTTCTATAAATTTTAAAAGTGCATTTTATTTAAACTTATTTTTTATCCTAAATCTTCATCTTTTGTTAGAATTTCGCGGTTAGGATTTTGTTCAACTATTAATTGTTTGTAAATTGTATCACGATATTTTACACAACCATCAATAACATTATCTAAAGGATTTTGAGCAACACGTACTTCAAAGATATCTCCCTCATATTTTTGACGAATTGGTTTTGTACCTTTTTCAACTTTAACTTCGATGAAATATTCCTTAGCCAATTCTTCTTTAATAAATTCATCAATTTTTTTAATGTAAGCTCCACCACCACAAATTGTGATTCCCTTACCTTTTTTCTTTAAGTCACTAACACTACCAGCAGCTTTTTCCCCAGAAGTTCTTAGTACTCTACGAATTGATGGAATAACATGTTCTCTAAATTGAACTTGCATTACATTTTCACGAATTTCTTCTGGTGTAATTTCAATAGTTTTAGAAATTGACATTGTTTCTCCTGGCTGAGAGTCTAATCTAGGTAATGAAACACCTGAAATAGTATATGGTTTTTCATCTTGATATTTCATAAGTGAACCGATGTTCTTTTTAACATCTTCTGCTTCTTTAGTACCAATTTTTAAAGCATGCTTTTTAGCTATGTATTCTTGAATTTTTTGTGTTAAATAGTCTCCAGCACAATGTGTTGTATATGAATATAGGATTGAATCGTTGCTAAGTACGGCAATATCAGTACTTCCCCCACCAATATCAACACACATAATTGCAGTTCCAAAAATATCTTGGCCTGAACCTAATGCTGCCATTTTAACTTCTTCTTGAACAAATCCACGAAGTGCTCCTAAACGATGAACTATATTTTCTAATGCTTCTCTTTGTACTGAATTAATTTCACTTGGTGTTGCCATTAAAACAATTAAATTACGGTTTTTATCAGCTTGTTTTGAATCTTTAATTTCAAGTCTAAAATCTTGAAAAATTTTAGCAAGGATACGTTGTAAAGCATCTGGATCAGCAATATTACCATCACGAACTGGACGCTTAATAACAACATTTTCATTTGTTTTATCAATTAAAGCTTTAGCTTCTTCACCATAAAGAATAATATTTTTTTCATAGTCTTCAGCAAGATAAGTTGGAGCATCATATGTAAGTCCAATGTTAACATACCTTGCTTTAAAGTTTTCTGTTCCAACATCTAAAGCTAATCATTGGTAGTCATTAATAGACTTAATATTACTTTTTTTATTTAAGTTTTCTTTGGGTTTTTTATCAAATAATCCCATTTTTTTTCCTCCTTCTACACACCTGGAATTTTAATTACTTGGTCTAATGAATCCTTTTTCATATACATCTTGTTTATGAGTTTCATAGGCTTGAGTTCCTCTAATTACACACTCTCTTGGATTATTAGCAGATACCACATGTTCTAAATTTAGTCGTTTTTTTAGATAAGTTGTAATATTTTCAAGCAAAGCACCTCCACCAGTGATAGTTAAACCGTCTTTCATAATCATTTCTGAAAAGGCAGGTCCAGCTTTATCAATAATGTCACTACATAGTGCAACAATTGGTTCAAAGGCTTCAGTAACTACTCTAGCTACTTCTTGCTTAGGAACTGTAATTTGTTCAGGTTTTTTAGTTTTAGTACTTTTTCCATGGATAGTAATTTTATTTTCACTATCTTTTTCACCATCTATTCAAATACCAGCACTAATTTTTGTTTTTTCAGCCTCCATTGAGCTAAGAGATATATAGTGCATTTTTTCAAAATGTTCTTTAATACTACGTTCAATAGCATTTCCAGCAATTGGAATTGAATCTTGAACAATAACTTCTCCACTTGATAAAATGGCACAGTCAGAAGTTCCACCACCAATATCAAGAATAAATACTCCTGAAGCATCTCAAAGTGCTTCCCCACCACCAATAGCTGCCAATTTTACTTCAGGAACAATAACAACTTTTTCAGCTTTCATTACGCTTTCATTACTTGCATTATATCTATTGGGAAATTTATCACTATAAATTGGAATTTTAGCTATTTTTTTTCCTTGTAGAATTTCACGTAAAACAGTTCTATCTAATTTATAAACCTTAGATGGAATAGCTACAAGTGCTACTGAATTTTCTCAAATTTTTTCAGCTTTCACATCAATAATTTGTGTAAAAATTTCAGTTAATAAAGCAATCAAAGCATTATTGTCACTAATAACGCCATTAGCCATTGGTTCTCTGAAAATTTTATTCGCTGGAGTTTTTTCTTTCATTAATAAAGCGGCTTCACCAATGAATACTTCTCCGTTTTCTGTATCAAATACAATTGCTGATGGTTGACTATAAACAACCCTTCCATTAACTCTGACAATTAAATTTCTTGTTCCTAAATCTAGAGAAACAATATTAACGTCTTGGTTATTGTGTCCGTCATTAGTAACCTCTATTTTTGTTGCCATATAAAAATCATCTCCTTTTCCCACTCAAATTAATATTTATTTATTAAGTTGATATATGTTAATATTACCACATGTAGATTTGCTAGTAGTAAATTTAGCATATATGATTAGTTGGCTAACTATTTAGTTAATTATTACTAGTATATAATTAACTAAAAATGTGAATTGGAGAATAATAATGGAAAATCCAAAAAAAATATTGAAAAAATACGACTTACATGCAGTTAAAAAGTTTGGACAAAACTTTTTAATTAATAATAATATAATTGATAAAATTGTTAAAACTAGTAATTTTAAAGATGAAGATGGCATTGTTGAAATTGGAGCGGGCATTGGTCATTTAACTAATAAATTACTCAGCACTGCGCAAAAAGTTGTGACAATTGAAATTGACAAAAAATTAATTCCTGTTTTAGAAAAAGAGTTAAATGAATACAAAAATTTAAAAATTATAAATGATGATTTTTTAAATTTAGATTTAAAAAAAATCATTAATGAAGAATTTGCAATAAATCAAAAAATTCATGTAATTGCAAATTTGCCTTATTATATTATTTCACAAATTGTTTTAAAATTATTAGAAAATATTGAATTATTTGATTCATTTACATTAATGATGCAAAAAGAAGTTGCACAAAGATTTTGTGCTAAACCTAAAACTAAAGTATATAATAATCTTTCTGTTATGTGTCAATTTTATTGTGATGTTAAAATTATTTTTGATGTTAGTCCTAATAATTTTACTCCGATACCTAATGTTACAAGTAGTGTTGTTTATTTTAAAGTAAATCCTAAATTTCAACTTGATGAACCACAATTATTTTGAAAATTTGTAAGAAGTTGTTTTGTTAATAAGAGAAAAACATTAGTTAACAATTTGGGTATTTATTTAAATAGCAAAGAAAAAGCCGTTAATTTAATTAACGACTTATCTTGATCATTAACAATAAGATCTGAAGAATTAACATTTTCAATGTTTTACCAGTTATTTACTATTATTAATAATAAATACCTTTCAGAATAATTATTAAAATTAATGATATTAGAATGTGGATAATAAGTATATAAAACACCTCAGCAATAATCCTTGTTTATTAATAAACATATTTTTAAATATTTATTATCCGTTAACTATTATAATGATTTTATTTTTTTTTGCAAAAGATATAACTTTTTATTAATTATTTTTAATTAATAGTCTTTAAATTTAATATACTTAAATTGTAATAAACATTGTATAATGAAATTATAATTATAATTTTTAGAAACATGTAAAGGAGGATTTAATGAATAATGTAGAAAACATTGTAGTTTTTGGTTTAAGTGCTAGTCAAAAATTTACACAAGAAGTTTGTAAAAAACTTAATATTGAACCTGGAAAAGCAGAAATTAGTCGTTTTGCTGATGGTGAATTTAACATTCAATCTATAACATCAGTACGAGGGAAAGTGGTATATATTATCCAATCAACTTCGCCGCCAACTAATGATAATTTAATGGAATTATTAATTTTTGTTGATGCTTTAGTTCGTGCATCTGCTGCTAAAATTCATGTAGTAATTCCTTATTTTGGTTATGCTCGTCAAGATCGAAAACAAGGTGGTAGACAACCTATTACTTGTAAACTTGTTGCAAATTTATTAACTGTTGCGGGTGTTGATCGTGTTATTACTGTTGATTTACATTCACCACAAGAACAAGGATTTTTTGATGTTCCTGTTGATGATTTACGAGCAACTCAAGATTTAGCATCTTATTTAATTGAAGAAAATTTAAGTAATTTAGTTGTTGTATCTCCAGATCATGGTGGTGTTACTCGTGCTCGAAGATTAGGTAATTATTTAAGTGTACCTTTGGCAATTATTGATAAAAGAAGAACAACTCCTAATCAAAGTCAAGTTAAGTTTGTATTAGGAGATGTTAAAGAAAAGAATGCTATTATTATTGATGATATGATTGATACAGGTGGTACTATTATTAATGCAGCAAAAGCTATTAAAGAACATGGTGCAAAATCAGTTTATATTTTAGCTACTCATGGTATTTTTAGTGGTCAAGCTTCAAAAAAATTGAAACAAGCTGTTATTGATGGAATTATTAAGGAAGTTGTTATTACTAATACTATTGAAATTTCTGAGGAAAAAAAGTTTAATGGTTTAAAAATTATTTCAATTGCTGATTTTATTGCAAAAATGATTGATGCTTCAATTAATAATAAATCATTAACAAAAGTTTATGATGATAAAACAAATGAATTAATAAAAAAAATTAATAATAAAAATAGTAAAAAATAATAAAGAGGAAATTTAAAATAGATGAAATTAGTTATTGGATTAGGAAACCCAGGTAAAGAGTATGAATTGACACGTCATAATATTGGTTTTATTATTATTGATATGATTTGTGAAACATTACAATTAAAAATTAATCAAACTAAATTTAATGGTCAATATGTTAAAACTGTTGTTAATGGCACTGATGTTATTTTTTTAAAACCATTAACTTTTATGAACTTATCAGGTTTTTGTGTTTCAAATTTTATGAATTATTTTAAAATTAAAATTGAAAATGTGTTAATTATTCACGATGAAGTTGATTTAAATTTTGGTCAATTTCAATACAAACAAAAATTTAGTGCTGCTGGTCATAATGGAATTAAAAGTATTTTTAATCAAATTGGTAGTAAAGATTTTCAAAGATTAAGAATTGGTGTTGGTAAAAATCCTAATTTTAACACGGCTGATTGAGTTTTGAGTAAGTTTAGTAATGATGAGTTAAAGAATATAAAAGATCATAAACAATTTTTTGTAGAAAGCATTAGTAGTTGAATTACTGATAGTAAATTTGAAAATATTATGAATAAATATAATAAAAAATAATTAATATATTATAAAAATATTAAAGAATATTTTCATTTTTATGTTTTCTACATAAGTAAACATAAAGTTGTGTTTCTTTTTCTTTTTTAATTTTTTCTAATTCTTTTTTTATTTCTTCAATTAATAAAATATCATTTTGTGTTTGCTGATATTGATTTATTTCATTTATTTTTTCAAGTTTTGCTTCTAGTAATTTTTGCTTACAAATAGGACAAAGTTTGTCAAAATCATCATTATTATCATTTTGAAAACTGTCATTATCAAAATTTCATTTCATTTTTTAAGTTTCCTTTACTAGTTTATTTTAATAACAATATTTTGATAATCATTATTAAATAATTATATAATTAATTTATAAATTTATAAATACTTTTTTTGAGTATAAAGGAGACAATATGAAAGCAAAAAAAAATATAATCAAACCAACAATAGAAAAGGCAAAAACTAAAGTTGAACAACTTAATAAAACTATTAAACCAAAAGTTAAAGATGTAAAAAAAGCAACTAAAGTAAAAACGCAATCAATAAAAACTGACACTGTTAAGCCAATCATTAATAAGATGAAAGTAGATTTTGAAAAATCAAAACATATAATAAAAGAAGAAAATCAAAAAATTGCTAATAAAATTGTTAATACTAAAAATATTTTAATATCAAAAATTGATCAACCAAAACCATTTAAAACTACTGCTATTATTGGTTGTCAATGAGGTGATGAAGGAAAAGGTAAAATAACTGACTATTATAGTCAAAATTCTGATGTTATTGTTCGTTGAAGTGGTGGTGATAATGCCGGACATACAATTGTTTTTGATCATCAAAAATATAAATTAAGTATTATTCCTTCTGGTATCTTTAATAAAGATTCATATTGTGTTATTGCTAATGGTTGTGTTGTTAATCCAGAAAAATTAGTTTCTGAAATTGAATATTTAAAAGCTGCCGGTTTTAGTTGTCAAAATTTACGGATTTCTGATCGTGCTCATATTATTTTACCTTATCATTTAGCATTTGATGAATATGAAGAAAAAATTAAGGGCGATAAAGCTATTGGCACTACTAAAAAAGGAATTGGACCTTGTTATGCTGATAAAGTTAATCGGATTGGAATTCGAATGGGTGATTTATTAGATAAGGATCGGCTATTAGAATTGATTACTGATAATTTGTTAATTAAAAATAAAATATTAAAAAATGTTTATGGATATGAAAAAGAATTTAATGCGCAAACAATATATAATCGTTTATTAGAATTATTACCATACTTTAAAGATTTAATTATTGATACTGGTCAATTTTTAAATGAACAATTAGTTAGAAATAAAAAGATATTATTTGAAGGAGCACAAGGTACTTTATTAGATTTAGATCATGGTACATATCCTTTTGTAACATCTTCTAATCCAAGTGCTAGTTCAATTGCTATTGGTTCAGGTATTTCTTT
Organism: Spiroplasma endosymbiont of Lasioglossum villosulum; assembly: GCF_964020195.1. Lineage (NCBI taxonomy): Bacteria > Bacillati > Mycoplasmatota > Mollicutes > Entomoplasmatales > Spiroplasmataceae > Spiroplasma > Spiroplasma endosymbiont of Lasioglossum villosulum. The sequence goes on along the minus strand of NZ_OZ026539.1, from coordinate 1,476,849 downwards.
AAAAGCAATTAACGAAATTATTGGTGTAACTAAAGCATACAGTACAAGAGTTGGTGCTGGTGCATTTCCTAGTGAAGTTTTTGGTAAATTAGCAGATTATATTCGTATGACTGGTAATGAATATGGTACAGTTTCAAAAAGACCAAGAAGAATTGGATGATTTGATGCAGTTATTGCTAAGTATAGTGCACAAATTAATGGATTTACTAGTTTAGTTATTATGTTGTTAGACGTGCTTATTGGTATTGAAACATTAAGCATTTGTACGCATTATACTTTAAATGGCGAAATAATTAGATACATACCTTCTCAAATTAATAACTTTAATAAATGTCAACCACATTTTATTACTATGCCTGGCTGAAATGAAGATATTACTAATATTACTAGTTATGATGAATTACCAGAAAATGCTAAAAATTATTTAAAAAAAATTAGTGAGTTGGTGGGTGTTCCAATTAGAATATTTTCTGTTGGTCCAGATCGTAAACAAACTATATTTATTAAGGAGTAAAAATGATTGAACGTTACGAAACAAAAGCAATGACTAATATTTGAAATATGAAAAATCGTTTAAACTTATGAATGAATTTTCAAATTGATGTTTGTGAATCATTACAACATTTAAATATAATTCCTCTTAAAGATTTTCAATTAATTAAAAAAAATGCTAAATTAGATATTGAATTAATGAATAAATTAGAATTAGAAACTAAGCATGATGTAGTTGCTTTTACTAGAATGTTGAGTGCTAACTTAAAAACTGAAAGTCGTTGAATTCATTATGGTTTAACTTCAACTGATATGGTTGATAGTGTCCAAAATCTACAAATAAAATTTTCAAATGAAATTATTGAAAAAGCTTTAATTACTTTACAATTGAAATTAAAAGAGTTAGCGTTTAAATATAAAAATCAATTAGTAATTGGTCGCAGTCATGGTATTTTTGGTGAACCAACTTCATTAGGATTAAAATTTGCTTTATGATACGATGAAATAAATAGACAGTTAGTAAGGTTGGAATTAGCAAGAAAACAAGTTGAAGTTATTAAGATTACGGGTGCTATGGGTAATTTTGTTCATATTTCGCCAAAAGTTAGTGAATTTATTGCTAAAAAATGAAAAATGGAAGTTGACAGTTGTGCTACGCAGGTAGTACAACGTGATCGTTTGATTTTTTTAATTACACAATTAAGTTCAATTGCTACAACAATTGAAAAAATAGCTTTAGAAATTCGTTTGAGTCAACGTAGCGAAGTTAATGAACTTTTAGAGGGATTTTCTATTTCACAAAAAGGTTCAAGTTCAATGCCACATAAAAAAAATCCAATTGGTTCTGAAAATATTTGTGGTTTAGCAAGATTAGTTCGAAGTTATAATAGTATAGTATATGAGAATAATTTATTATGGTATGAACGTGATATCTCTCATAGTTCTAATGAACGCATTATGTTACCTGATATTTATCATATATTAGATTTTATTATTAATAGAATGACAAATATTTTAGATAATTTAGTAATTAATACTAGTGCCATGGCAAATAATATTGCTAAAGCTAATGAACTTTATTTTTCACAAGTAGTTTTATTGACTATTATTAAAAATAATCCAAAAATAACACGTGAAATTGCTTATGATTTTATTCAAAAATGCACTTTAGAAGCACAAAATAAAATGATTAATTTTAAAGATGTATTAATAAAGAATAATATTAATCAATATTTAACTAGTGAACAGTTAAATGAATGTTGTAATAATAATATTTTTTTAATAAATGTTGATTATATTTTTAAAAAAGTTTTTAAAGATAAATAATGTTTAATATTAAATTTAATTAGCATTTAATTTATTAATATTTGTTTTTTTTATTTTATCTAATAATCAATAAATATAAAAGATTAAGAAAATATTGTAATTAGTCACTAGATTATATAAGTTTAAGCAGTGAAAATTATGAAGAAATACAAAATCGATAATAGTTTTCCTTTTATAAATCAACATTTTAATTTTATTACAAGCTATGATGATAATGAAGAACATTTTTATGATGTTTTAGATGATCGATACTTAAAAGATAATGGAGAATTAGATATTAATTTATTAAAAAAGAAAATTAATAAAATAAAAATAATATTATATTAGTAATAAGAAATATAAATGTGAAAAAACATTGCAGTCATATATTAAAAAACAATCTATATTTCTTTCTTATAATATAAATAGTATTAAAAAGTTAGAAATTTTCGAAAAACAAAAAACAAGTAAAATTTTTAAATTTAAGAATAAATTAGTTAAGTTTTTAACTTTTGGTTATTATAATTTTGAAAAAAAACGAATTAACAAAATAGTATGTGAAAAAGTTAATATAAGTAATCAAAAAGAAGAATTGAAAAAGGTTGGATTAAAAATTTTAAAACTTAATAATATTTTAGAAAAAATAGAAAAAGAAAAAAGAAGACAATGAGAAAAAAATGATCTTTTGAGAGATTGATATGATTTTGCAATTTCAAGAAAATTACAAAATCAACCATTAATGAGTAATGGTAATCAGTATTTACCAGTAAATAATTATGATAATGAAAAAAGTAGTATTCTTTCACACGTAAATAGTGATTATCAGTTTTACTTAAATGTTGATATAGATGCTGTTAACTCTGATAATGGTTTTAATAAAAATCAATATCAACAAAAATGTTTCATTTTATAAAAAAATAAAGATTAATAAAATATTATTAATTTAAATAAGTATTACAATAAATAATACTATTTTAATGTAAAATTATAATTATTAAATTTAGGAGCAAATAATGACAAAAAAATTTTATATTACTACCCCTATTTATTATCCTAGTGCTAAGTTACACTTAGGACATGCTTATACAACAATTATTGCTGATGTTTTAGCTCGCTATAAGAAAATGCAAGGTTATGAAGTATTCTTTTTAACTGGAAGTGATGAACATGGTCAAAAAATTGCTAAAAAGGCGGATGAAAATAAACAAACTCCACAAAAATTTGTTGATGATATTGTTGTTGGGTTTAAGAATTTATGAAAAAACTTAAATATTGATTATGATAAATTTATTAGAACAACTGATAAAAATCATATTTTAAGTGTTCAGAAAATATTCAGGAAATTATTAAAACAAAATGATATTTATTTGGGAAAATATGAAGGCTCATATTGTATTTCTTGTGAAGAATTTTTGACAGATAGCCAAATTAATAAAACTAATAATACATGTAAAATATGTCAAGGTAATATTACTACTTTATCAGAACCATCATATTTTTTAAAATTGGAAAAATATACTAAACAATTATTAAAATATTATGATGAATACCCATTATTTTTATGACCACTTAATCGTAAAACGGAAATGATTAATAATTTTATTACGCCAGGCTTAGAAAATTTAAGTGTTACTAGAACGAGTTTTACTTGAGGGGTACCAGTATTAGAAAATCCAAAACATGTTATTTATGTTTGAATTGATGCATTAAGTAATTATTTAACAGGATTAGGTTATTTACAAGATGATGACATTAATTTTAAAAAATTTTGACTAGATTCAAATTGTGAAATTGTGAATTTAGTTGGTAAAGAAATTAGTCGTTTTCATATGATTTATTGGCCAATTTTATTAATGGCATTAAACTTGAGACAACCAAATCGAATTTTGGCCCACGGTTGAATTACTAATGAAGAAGGAAAAATGTCAAAATCAAAAGGTAATGTTATTGATCCTTTAGTATTAGTAAATCGTTATGGTGCAGATGGATTACGGTTTTTTTTAATGAAAGAAATTATTATTGGTCATGATGCAAAATATAGTCATGAATTATTTTTAAATTGTTATAACTCTTATCTTGTTAATGATTTAGGTAATTTGCTTTCGCGAACAGTTACAATGATCATTAAATATTGTGATGGTAAAATTCCCAAAGTTAATTTAAATAAGTTACAATCAGAAGCAATAGAAATAATTAAAATTATTAAAAGTACTATTAATGATTTTAATATTGAAATGGATGAGTATCAAATTCATGAAGCAATTAATGTCGTTTTTAAATTAATAACTAGTGGTAATAAATTAATTGATTTAACAAAACCATGAGATTTACATAAAAATAATAAAACTATTGAATTACATAATATTTTAAATTTATTAGCAAATATTTTAATTATTAGTAGTGCTTTATTAAGTCCAATTTTGGTTAATAGTTCATTAAAAATTCATGAACAATTAGGTGTCTTAAAAATTACTAAACCAATAGTCAATATTAACTTGAATGAAGTTTTTAATAAATCTGTTAATAAAAAAGAGTTATTATTTCCAAGATTAAATATCGAAGATGAATTATCATTTTTAAACAATGCATTTAAATAAAATATAAGAGTTATTAAAAAAATGACAGTTATAGATAATAAATATCCAATTCATTTTGTATGAATTGGAGAAATACCAATTACTGTAAGAAATAATATAATTTATGCGGCTTTATTACATCAACATGAACGTGAAGTTATTTTATGAATTTCTAAAAATGAAAAAAATAGGGAAATTACTGAAAATGAAAAACAACAACATAAGTTACTTAATAATATTAAAATTATTAGTTTAAAAGAAATAGAAAATTTAGAAAATAATGATGTAGTAATATTTGAACAAATATTTAAAAATAATAGATTAGCAATTAAAGAAAAACTAAAATCAGCATCAGATTTTATAAGAATTGTTATATTAAGCCAATATGGAGGCATTTATTTAGATGGTGATGTTGAATTAAAACGTTCACTCCCTAGATTTCTTTATGCTTGTTATGGTATTTTATTAAATATTAAAATTAAAAAAATGATAATTATAAATTATATTTTGATACAGATTTTTATGATGTAATTGTTGTTACAAAACATTCTAAAATTATTAGTAAGGTAATAAATGAATTAAGAGAAGAATTAGATCAAAAAAATAATCCAACATATGATGTAGGAGAATTGGTAAAAATTCAAAAAATTGTTAATTATATAATTGAAAATAATTTTAAAGAAGAAGAAAAAGAAATATTATATGATGCTAATAGTCAGTATATAGGAGTAGATTTTTATTCAATGAAAAATAATTTATATTTTTCATTAAAGACTTTTAGAAAAATGGCATTTCCATCAGAATTATTTTCTTCTTTCGATATTGGTTATCAACACGGTTCCAATAATTGAAATGAAATAAATGAAACCGAATATAATAAACAAAGAAGATTACAAAAAATATCAGAAGAGTATGTAAAACAAATAAAAATAATAGAAAACATTTCAATAATGATTACATTTGAAGGTAATTATAGTGAAAAAAATAAATTTTTATTTCAAAAGCATTTTCAAAAACTTAAAGAGATTTATAATGAGTATATAATTAAGTAACGTTTTTCTTTTATTTTGTTTATAGTTATATTTTATATAATTATGTGTTATTATATTTTTGTATTAATTAATAATTAACTATTTAAGCATTTATGCTTCAGTCGAAAGGTAGTTTTTTTGTTATGAAACAAGATTTTTATATTAAAAAGGTTTTTTATGCTTGTTATGTGAAAAATATAGTGTTGCCTATTTCATTTTTGAGTAATATTGGAAATAAAAAAGGTAAATGTTATGTTGGTAATAAACAAAAATTGAGAAATAGTACTGTTCGTGCAAAAAATAATTTAATTCAAAAAGCATTACATAATTTTTATGATAGTAAAATAATGAGTTTTGTTACTTTAACCTATAAAGATAATATGCAAGATATTAAAAAGGCTAAAAAAGATATTGGCTTATTTTTATTAAATTAAAAAAATGATGAAATGACCCTAAACGTTTAAAATATTTAGGTGAATTAAAGTATTTTTATGTTTATGAATATCAATCTCGTGGAGCAGTTCATTTTCATATAGTTTTTAATAGAAAAATACATAAAAGTATGTTATTAGAATGATGAACTCATGGTTTTAGTGATTTAAAAGTAGTTAAAAAAGGAACTAATGAATTTGTTATTAAATATTTAGGAAAATATGTTACAAAAGCATTTGATGATGTTAAGTCTTTAAATCAAGCGGATGTAGGCATTAAAGCATATGCTTTTAGTCGTAATTGTAAAAATCCTATTGTAATTCGTGGTATTAAGAAAATAACAATTCAAGATATAATTAAAGCAAGTTTTAATGCTACAAATGTGTTTTATTTTAAAACTCCAAAAGATAGTGATGGTAATACTGTTTTAACTGGTGGTATTATTGAAAGTACTGTTGTAAATGATTATTTTAAGGATTATGAAGATTATGAACGTTATTTATATTTAAGTGCTTTATCGCATAAATACTATTTACGAACTAGTGAAATTGGCTATTTAATTCATAAAGATAAAGATGTTTTGACTTGGACAGAAAAAGTTTTTGGTAATAAAGTTGAAAAAATAATTTTTGGTAATAAAAAGTTAAATTAAATTTTAATTATAATACTTGTATATATATATATATATATATATAATGTTATTTGTAATTATGCTTTTATTCGACTGAAAGTATAATTACGTTTTTTTTATTTGTTTTTTTATTTTTTATGTTATTATGTATGTAGATATTTATTTGCTTAATAATTGCGTTAATGTAACGAATTAATAGTAGTAAAAGGTTATTAAGAGTAAATATTTAACTATTACAATTGTTTAAACAATTTCAGTCGAAGGATAATTAAATATTTACTTTTTTTTATTTTTTAATTATCACAAGTTGTTTGAACATAATAGTTTTTTATTAAAGACAATTTAATATTTTTACGTAATGTATTTATATATATTTATTATGATTTTTTTTAAAAGAAAGAGAGGCATACCTCGGTTCGGTTAAATTAAAATTCAGGTTAAGTATTTAGGGTAATTTATTCTTTTTCCTATTCGACTGGGAATTTTTTTATTTTTAAATAAATTAATAAAAAAAGAGTGGGTAATAAATTAATATTAATGGTCGGTGCCAACCAGAACCTTGGTTGGTTGGCCGTGGGGGGTTTACCCCACCGGGGTAGGTTGCGAAGCAACTAGGGGCAACGCCCCTAGGAACTTGATGAGTAATAATTAATATTAAAACTGATTTAGGAGAAAATAAGTTAAAAGTTATTGAATGAAGTAATAAAAGTAAAGATGAAATAAATATTGAAGGTAAAAAAAGAGAATACAGTTTAAACTATCAAGCAGAAGAAAATCAAAAAAATACAACAAAATTTTTATAAAAAAATAAAAAATGTATAATTTTTTTATACATTTTTGGTGAAAATTAAGAGTTAAATATGAAATTTATTCGGGTTCATAAAATGGAACAATAACTTTTAAAGTATCTGGCTCTTCAGTTTTTAGTAAACGTTTGTCAATTTTATAAAGGTTACTATTAGACATTGCAATTCAATCCAATAAGTCTTTTTCATAAGCAATTTCTTCATAGAAATCAATTAAGAATCAGTCATAAAATTTCGCAGTTAAATTATCATTATTTTCACGAGCACTTTTAACAAGTTTATTAGTAAAATCAAGTAATTCTTCTTTAGTAGATTTTAATTTTTTTAATGCTTCTTCAATGTTTTTTGTAGTAAAAGTTGGAACTTTAATGTCTTTAATTTCAACTTGAGCATCTTGATCCATTAAATAGTTACAAATTTTACGAATATGAACAACAGCATCAGCTGCTTCTACTTGGAAGAAGCGCGCAAACCCAGGATATCCTTTTTGATTTGCATCATTACTTAATTTAAAACTAAGCATTTGATATTTTAGATGTTCACTAATATAATCATTTAGATCATCGTTAATCTTTTTAATCATTAAATACACCTTCTTTCTTGGCTTTATATATATTATACTACTTTAATACTATATATATTAAAATAAATTAAGAATAAAAATATTGTTAATTAATTGTTTCTGTTGCATTTTTTATGAAGTAAGTTCAGTGAATAGTTCAAGACTAATTTGATCATGTGCTCATTTATTTGGATGAACATAATCAAAGAAAAAATTATTATTAATAGTTTCTGGAGTTGTTCCATCAATATATTTTGGATTTAAATTTAAAGCTAAACCGGGAATTGATCATTTTATTGATTCATTAGTAATATTTTTTCCTATTTCTTGTGCTTCAGATAATAAATTACTAAAATTAGTTTCTAAGTCAAACGGTCTGATATTAATATCAGAATTATTTTTTATTAATTCAGTAATTTTATCATTTCATTTGTTATTATATTCATTTGATAAGTGGTTTGCTACTTCTTTAACAGATTGTTTTTCATTAACATATTTTGGAATATTACTAATGTTAGGCACATTGGCAATTATTAAATTTTGAGCACCAGCATTAATTAATGTATCAACAGTTTCAAACTCAGTTGTTATTGCATTATTAATAATTGACTCTTGTTTTGCTGTTGAATTTTCATCCATAGCAGAAAGCAGATCATTACCACTTATTTCAATAAAAATATCATCATTTTTTTGTATTTTATGATCTTTTAATAATTGATTAGCTTGGTGGTCAATAGAATAATGATTTAAGAATAATTGATATTCTCAACTATGATTTTGTCCGGCTTGTGCTCCACCTACAGCATAGTTATTACCTTTTTGATATCAAGCTGGTAATAGTTCTGTTCCTAGTTTTTTCGCTAAAATACTAGCAGCAACATCGCCATTAGTAAATGAATTATGATAAAAAGGTTCTTGAAATTTAACTTTATCTATATTTCAAGTATCATAAGTAAAAATATTAGCTAAATTACCATTATCTGATAAGCTGTCGCCAAGGACATATAATTGTGATTTAACACTTATTTGTTCATTAAAATGTTTTGCTATCATTTCATTTCCAGCAGTTAAAGTTATTGTTGTCAGAGTGATGTTTATTAAAAATGTTTTCATTTGATAAATTCCTTTTCTCATTAAAAATTTAAATATGAAGGTAATTTTTAAAAGAAAACTATATTCTCTTTTAAAAATTAATAACTTAACTTAATAGTAAGTTATTACCTTCATATTACCATATTAGTAGTAATCAGTAAATAATGTTTTATTACAAAAATAAAAATTGATTTTAAAAAATGATTATATAAATTTAATTATTTATTAAATTTAATGCAGTTTTTAAGAATAATTTTATGTCAATATCGAGTGAAAATTTCCCAAAAATATTTATAAAAAAATAAATTATTTTGGAAAGTTATAGTGTTAAATAAATATAAACACGAATTCTAAATAAACGTTAAAAATTTAGCTTTAAATTTTGATTTGCGAACTTTTTTTGTATAATTTAATTAAGTTTAATATAAGTTTTTAACTCATTGCTTTAATTTCAAAGTAAATGAGTTTTTATTTTGAAAGGATGAAAAAATGAATAAAAATTTACAAGAAGAATATGAATGAATTAATAGAGAATTGAAAAAAATAATTATTGATAAAAATCAATTTACTCCAGAAATTATTAGTAATAGAGTTAATTTAGCTCAAACTACTATTGTTGATATTAATGAAAATTTAAAAAAACAAAAGATTAGCAAATTTAAAAAAATTAGTTATTCAATATTGAAAATATTTACTTTTGGAAAAATTGATAAAAATAAAATAATTAAAGAAAAAAATGATTTTTTTATAAAAATATCAAAAGAACTTTTTGGAAATATTAAAAAAGTAAAAGAATTATATATAAGAAAATCAAATAGTGAAATAAATATAGATGTTAATAAAATTAATAATGTAACTTTAAATAATTTATTAATAAATCCGACTAAATCAAACTTACCACAAATGTAAAAACGAGAGATTGCAATTACAATTTCTTTTATATTTAAAATCAATTTTAGAACACCAAATTTGCTCATACGCAAACGTTTTAAAATTTTATATGGTTTAGTATTTATAAAATTAAATATCTTATAAAATAGATTTTTAATTTTAATTAAGAATTATTGATATCCATATCTTCAAGGATGATTTTTATTGGGTATATAAACTTTTTTAGTTTTTATTAAATTTTCTTTTATAATTGGTTTTTGTGCTATTTCTTTTAGTTCATACATTTGATTATTGTAACTAAGATATAATTCATTAATAAATGATTTAAGTACAATTACATCAGTTCTAGGTTGTATGTATTGAACTTTGTTATTTTTATAAGGAAAATACTTTTTACCATAATATGTTATGGTTGAACCACTATCTGTTTTTCTTTTAGAAAATCTTGAAAGATAAATATTGATTTCTTCCTGTGTAGGAGCTTTAACCATAGCAGATTTAGTATCATCAATAGGAAAGGCAAATTGTTTATTAAAAGTACTTATGTATGTTTTAAGAAATTTGTTAGCTTCTTCTAAATTTCTAATTTTATTAAGTCGTAATTCACTAATTAAACGACTTTGAAGTGTTCCAAATAAGCGTTCAACGCGACCTTTAGCTTGCGGAATTGAAGTTCTGATTATTTCACAACATCTAAATCATTACAGGACTTTTGAAATTGAGTATAAGTGTCATTTTCTGTATTTATTTTTCCTGCATCAACTTTTTTCTTATATCCAAAAACTGTTCTATTATCGGTATAAAATGTTTTCGGTATTCCATAATTAGTTAAAATTTGATAAAAAATATTATAATAACCATCTAATGTTTCTTGATGATCAAATCATAGTCCAACAATATTTCCTGTAGCATCATCAATTGCAGCATGTAAAAATTATTTTGGTTTATCGTTACCAAATCAATGATGATTACTGGCGTCCATTTGAATTAATTCACCAAAATTTGTTCTTCGATTTCTTGTTGGATGTAAGTTATTTTTTTTATTTTTATGTCTTTTTGGTGAAGTAATTTTTTCTTTAATTAATATAGTATAAAGTGTGTTATATGAAATCTTAATTTTTTCTTCATTAATTAATTTCTCATGAAAATGTTGAAAATTAAAATTATAATATTTTGTTTTATACAAGTTTATAATCTTAATTTTGATTTCAAAATTTGTTGCCTTATTAGAAATTTTATTACGAGATTTATGAATAAAATCAACTTTACCTTCTCTATTAAAAATTTGAATTAATTGGTTAATTCTTCTAATAGTTAGATTAAGTTTATTCTTGGCTTGATGTTTAGATAATTTATTAATAATAATATCATTTATAATTTTGTATTTATATTTTTCTTTCATAGTCATACTTCTTTCCATATTTATCACCAAGTATATTTAACTTCACTTTTGGAAAATTTTTACTCGATAACTAATAGGAAATTATCACTAAATAATGACATTAAGAATAATTTTATTGTAAAAAAAATAAAATGTGTTAATTTTAAATCAAAAGATTAGTTTTTTACCCATTTACTTTATTTTTAAAGTAAATGGGTTTTTTATAAAATATTGAAAGGGAATAGGAAAAATGAGTAGAAATATAGCAGTAGCAATTGAAAATTTAGTTAATTCGAAAATAGTAGAAGAGTGAGTTTTTCTTTTTGAACAAAAACTTGAAAAAGAAAAATTAAGAAATTCAGAATATATGAAGTTACACAGCAAAGATATATTTTTTAAATATATGTTTTTTGATGAAGATGAAAAACTTGAAGAAATTGAAAAAGCAGAAAAAAAAATAAAAATAAAATTAAAAAAAATAGAAAAAATTGAAGCAAAAATAGAAAAAATTGAAGCAAAAAATAAAGAAAAAATAAAGAAAAATAAGAATGAAAAAGAAATTGAAGATTTAAAAAATGAAAAAACAAGACTTAATAAAAAAATTGCTTGTTTACATTTACTTATAGATGATAAAAAAGAAGAAGTAAAAGATTTAGAGTTACAAAGATGTAAAATATTAGAAGAAAAAAGTAAAAATGAGAAAAATAATTTCTTATCAAAAGAAGATAGAGAAATACGAGATATTGAAAATAAAATATGAAAAATTATTTTAGATAATTATTTTCAAGATAAAAGTAATAAGAAACTTATATTAAAAGAATATGAGGAATATGCAAGTAATTTTAAAAAAACTATTAAAGAATTAAAGATTGGTGATAAAAAATGTTATGATGCATTATTAGATATAGTTACAACCTTATATAAAGACGTGTCAAGAGACAAATTATTTTTAGAAAGAGAAAACATAAAAACTGATGGTTGACAAGATATAAATTTAGATGAAGATTCAACAAGATTACAAAATTTATCTTTAGAAAATAAATTTAAACCATCTTTGTAGTCAAAAAATGGAAAGAGAATAAAAGATGAAAGAAACTATAGAAAAAATAAATAATGAATTAAAAGAATTTTGAAATAAAAATCAAAAAAACATCCTGATATTTGTAAAAATTTAGAGTTATTAGGAATTGTGGTTATAAAAGGTGGTGTTCCTATGATTGGAGGTGCTTTATTTGGTGCTTTAATTGGAGTTGCGGGAGGACCTATTGGTATAACTGTGGGGGCGTACCTATTGGTGTATTGCTAGTTTTTAAAGGTGCACTTCTTTAATTTAAACCAAGTATTGATGAAAAATATAACCAAATCAAAAAGACAAAAAAAACTAGAAAAATTATTGAAAAGACTAGAAAGTATTGTAGAAGAAGTAAATTTGCAAGAAGAAAATATTATAACAATAGAATCTGACAGTGAATTAAGAGAAGAAAATTTATCTGATATTTTAAGAAAACATAAATTGTACAATGAAGAGTGTAGAAAAAAATTTTTTGAAGATGATCAATCATTTAAATCTGAAACAAAACTTCAAGATTGAGGAAAAAATATAGGTGAAGAAGTAAATAAATTGCATTCAGTAGCATCTTTAGTACAACAGAATGTAACTAGTAATTATCAAACATCTAAAATATAAATAAATACAAAAATAAAAAACTACTTAATTAATTTTAAGTAGTTTTTTATTTTTATAATCCGCATTTAGATTGAATACCACAATTATTGCAAGTATAACAACCAGCGCTAAAGACAAGGACTCCTTCTTTACACATTGTACATAAGTCACCTAAATCAGTACCAATTTTACGATCTTGACGATCATTACGTCATCCTGGTTTAATTGGTTTTGTTTCATTAATACTTTCGGCAAAAGTTTCAGTTAGACCAAGATCACTTAAGTTAACTTGCTCTTGCATTTGATTATCATCATCGGATAAAGATAAGACTTGACTATCTCTACTTACATCAACATAAACAGTTCCACCTTTTGCTCCATCTTTATATAATTTGTAATATATTTGTTCTACTTTTTTAACAGTGTAACCTTTTGGAGCATTAACAGTTTTTGAAATTGAAGAATCAACTCAACGCTGAATAATACATTGTACATTAGCATGATCTTCAGGTGTTAATTGCATTGCTGAAACAAAAATATCTGGTAATGGTTTTTCTTTAAATTCTGGATGATACTGTAATCAATCATTTACAATTTTTGCTTTTACTTCCATAAATTTGCCAAGTCTTCCTGAACGGAAATATGAAAAGGCAAAGTATGGTTCAAGTCCTGTTGATACACCAACCATAGTTCCGGTTGAATCTGTTGGAGCAACAGTTAATAAATGTGAGTTACGGATACCATATTTAAGAATATCATTTCTGATGTCTTCAGGCATTGTTTTCATGAAACCACTATTAATAAATGCTTCGCGTGATTTTAAAAATGGAAAACTTCCTTTTTCTTTAGCAATATTAATTGATGCACGATAAGCACTAGTAGTAATAGTTTCAAAAATTTTATCAACTACTTCATTAGCTTCTTTTGAGCCGTATTTTAGATTACTTCAAATTAGTAAATCATGTAAACCCATTACTCCTAGACCAATTCTTCGTTCACCAAGTGCTTGTTTTTATTTGCTTCTAAAAAGTATGGAGTGCTGTCAATAACATTATCTTGCATACGAACACAAGTTGTTACAGATTTACTTAGTTCATCGTAAAGAATTTCACTCGTTTTTTTATTAACAAAATTAGCTAAATTAATTGCTGATAAATTACAAACTGAATAGGGTGCTAATGGTTGTTCACCACAAGGATTAGTAGCAACAACACGCATACCATATGCTTGAGCATTAGTCATTTCATTAGCTCTATCAATGAAAAAAATACCAGGTTCTGCTGAATATGTAGCACAGAAATTAATTAAATCTCATAAGTCAGATGCATTAATTGTATAATAAGTTTTAATTGGGTAACCCATTTTTTCTCAATCATGAACATCACCAATTTTATTTCAATGTTCATCATAAGCTTGTTTTTGAGTTATAGTATAATTATCTAAGTCAGGGAAACGTAAATTTCATTTACCATTTGTTGCAACGGCATTCATAAATTCATCACTAATTGTTACTGAAATATTAGTTCCGGTTAAAAAATCGCTTTTAATTACTTCTCAAGATCCACCAAGTGCTAGTTTATTTTTAGCATTTTCTATTATTTCTTCATTAAAAAGTTGTTCATTATTTAAGATTGATTCAAAAATATTGCGATCTTGGTCACTAAGTACTTCAAATTTTAATTTTTTACTTGCTTCATCACGAATTAAACTTGATTTTGAATTTTCTTTTAACCATAATAAAATTTTTGCATTTTGCATTTTTGAAATAATAAATTCGATAATATCTGGATGTCAATCAGCTAGCATAATCATTTGTGCGCCACGTCGTGATCCACCTTGTTCTACTAAATGAGTTAATGTAGATAAATCGTTTAATCAAGAAACAGCTCCTGAAGATTTACCACCAACTGTTTTAGCAACAGTACCTTTTGGTCTTAGTGTTGAACCATTAGAACCAACAACACCACCATGTGACATAATTTCCATAACTTCTTGACGATGGGCAGCAATTCCACTTCGTGAATCATGAATAAAAGGCATTACGAAACAGTTAAAAAAAGTAACATCAGAATCACTACCAGCCCCATATAAAACTCTTCCGGCAGGTACTATATTTAGCGATTTTAATTGCTCATAAAATTCGGATAAATAAACAGATCTTAATTTTGGTGATTCTTTTGTAGTTAATGATTTACTAACACGATAAGCAATTTGTTCATAAAATAACTCTAGTGGTTTTTCAAGTTCATATTTTTGTTTGTGGATAATACCGGCTTTACCAGAAATTTTTATTAGTTCAGGATCAATTGAACCTAGGTATTCATCTTCAATTTTGATAGCATAAACTTGATTTTCTAATTCTTCAACAACATAACCAATTCCTCTAGTTGGAAAAATAGCGTCTTCACGGATAATACTAATTACCAAATCACCTCGTTTTAAAGTAATTAAATTTTTGTCTTTTTGTGCATAACGATCAAGCATTACCATTCTTGATACACCTTCATGAGTAATTTTATAATCTTTTTCTATTGTTTTTAAGTGTGTAAAATGCTTACTAATATCTTCATTTAAATTATTTTTTAAACTTTCACTGTACATAAAAATTCACCTGACCCTTTACAAATTTATTCTTATTATAACAATTGATAAATTTAAAGTCTAAATTTACATTGTTAGTAATTTATTATTTATTTCAGAAAATAATATCATAATTTATTTTATTAAAAATTTATTTTTTGAAATAAATAAATTCAAATTTAATATTATATAGTCAATGCTAATAATCTTACAAATTAATTTTTCTTATTTATAAATTTATTTTTAATAATGTATTTTATTGTTTGTGGTTCTACGTTATTATTGCCTACTATATAAGAAATATTTTTTGGAAAGTTTAGGTTTTAATGTTTAAATAAAATATTAAACTTTAAATTAAAATTAATAAAAAAATTATAAAAAATCATTTATATTACCTTTATTATTAAATTTTTTTTGTTCTTTCAAGAAGTTTTTATAATTATTGGGATATTTTTGTAAAAAATTAAGTAAAAGTTTAATTATAGATTTCTTATATAAAATACTCTTTGTAATGTCTAATTTATAACAATGGTTTTTAAATTTATTAGATATGGTTAATTTTTCATAATTATTAGACATATTTCAAGGCTCTCAGTTGCTATTTTCATTTGGTAAAGAAAAAACACAAAAATATTTTAATATATTTGTAAAATCTATCTTATTAAATTTTGAATCAAATTGAGTTTTTAATTCACTTACTACTTCTGAAGGTTTAAGATCTTCTTTAGTTATTTCATTAGGGTCTAAATCTTTTTTTAGAATAATATTGTTTTCTTTTTTACTATCATGATTTGCTATGATAATATTTTTAGCATATTCTTTAAAGAAATTTTGCAATTCTTCTTTATTAATAATTTCTTTTACTTTGATCATGTAAGTATTTTCTAATGGTATATTAAAATTATTATTATTATCATTATTAAAATATATTATGTTTTCATATAATTTAAAATCGGGTCAAATTTCAAAAATTATTCTTTTGTACAAGTTTATTAAACTAGTCAAAAATTTTACATTTTCTATTGAATTTATTGTTTTATCGTCTATATTATTATGAATATTGTGATGTATTTCATTTCTTATATTATTAAATAAATCTATTATTTTTTTTGCATCAGAAGTTATGACAGATTCCTTTTTTAATATATTAGACAATTCGTTAAAAAATTTAATTTTTTGTTTTTTATCATTTTTATATTTTTTATCATTTTTTATACAAAAAGCTATAAATAGTCTATTAAAAGCTATATGTGCAAAAATATAAAAATTTTCTAGTCTATCATCTTCTAAAAAGTTATTATAAGAAATTATTGCTTTTTTCATTTTTAGTACAGAAGAATTAAAAAATGTTTCTCAGTCGTTATTCATACAAATTCACCTCTATTTATTAATAGTACAAAATTATTAGTTTGGTTTTATCATATTAATTTTATAAAATTAACCTATAAAGGACAATATACATATATAAATAATAAATTTAAAAATACTAATATGGAAGTTAACTAAAAATAATAGATTTAAGTTAGAGTAAAATTTATATGTTATGATAAATATAGTTATTAAAGGGTGTGTAGAATCAAGAAAGTGTATTATCAATAATTTCAAAAAATGTAATTGATATTATGTTAATCTTTGAAAATATAAGCAACGAGTTTTAGTAAAAGTAAAATTTAATTTATTAAATGTTTTTTTATTTGGAGGGAGAAAATTTATATATTAAGATAAATTAATTATAATCATATATTATGGGAGGCAAAAAATGAAAATTGTATTATCTGGTGTAGTTGGTGTTGGTAAGAGCACTATTAGTAGAGAATTAGCAAAATTATTAAAATATAAAATTATGGACGAGCCAGTTACTAGTAATCCCTATTTAGATGATTTTTATCAAAATCCTTTAGAATATGCTTTTAAAATGCAAGTATTTATGCTGATGGCACGAAGTAAACAATTAAAAGAAGCACAAAATTTTAACAATGTTATTTTTGATCGTAGTATTTTAGAAGATCCTATTTTTGTTGAGGTATTAAAAGCTCAAAACAATATGAATGATAGAGATTATGAAGTGTATTTAAATTTTTATAATAATGTTATTATTTCATCACTTTATTTTGATCCACAAATTAAGCCTGATTTAATTGTCTATTTAAAAGCAAATCTTGAAAACACAATTGAACGCATAAACCTTCGTGGTCGTGAATCAGAAAAACATGTACCTCATGAATACTGAAGTTTATTAAATAAAAAATATGAACAGTGATATGAAAAAGAAAAAAATAACTTTAATTTTTTAGTAATTGACACTAATGATTTAACTCCTAAGGAAATAGTACAAAAAATAATTGATTATATAAAATAAAATTTCTTATTGAAATCAAATTTTTATTTAGTCATTTTTTCTCATGTTATATTAATAATTATTGTTATTTTTCCTTTACTTTAAAGGTAATTACGTTATAATATTGTATGAGTCAAATATTTAAAAATCAAACTTAATATATTTACTCCTTGCTCATCAGAGCCATATGCCCAAAAGGAGGTCTTCGAACATTGGAAGATTTAAAACAAAAGCATAATTATGAAATTATGTACATCGTTGATGATCAAAATCAAGAAAAAGCACAATTAATTAAAAAAGAATTTTGTGAAATTTTAACTAAAAATGCTGGAAAAATTACTAAAGAACAAGATTCTATTCGTCAATTTGCTTATCCTATTAACAAAAAAGTTAAGGGTCATTATTTTATTATTGAAGTGCTAACTTCACCAGAAAACATTGCTAACTTTAATCGTGTAGCTTTAAATAAACAAAGACAATTAGACGTAATGCGTTTTTTAGTTATTAATTTAGATAGTGAAAAAGTTAATAAGTTTAAACCAAAACGTCAAGTAGAATCTAGTTCTTTCTCTCGA
The DNA here is from genome assembly GCF_964020195.1 of Spiroplasma endosymbiont of Lasioglossum villosulum. Lineage (NCBI taxonomy): Bacteria > Bacillati > Mycoplasmatota > Mollicutes > Entomoplasmatales > Spiroplasmataceae > Spiroplasma > Spiroplasma endosymbiont of Lasioglossum villosulum. Next base: position 1,458,491 of record NZ_OZ026539.1, on the reverse strand, counting down.
CCAACAAGACCAGGAAATCGTCCTTCTTATAATCGTGATGAAAATGGTGAAAGAAAACCAAGACCAATCGCTGGTACTGAATCATCTTATCGTACAAAAACTAATTACCAAAATTCAAAAACAAATACTAATAATAATGCATCGAATACTGAACAAAAAGATTAATAAAATCTAAGTTAAAAGTGAGGATAAAAAATGAATATTGTTACATTAATTGGTAGAATCACTCGTGATTTAAAGTTATATCAAACTTCAACAGGAAAACCTTTTATTTTTTTTACACTTGCAGTTAATAATATTCAAAATCAAGCTGATTATATTTCGTGTGTGGCTTGAAATAAAGTTGCTGAAAATATGACTAATTATTTAGTTAAAGGTTCTTTAATTTCAGTTTCAGGAAGACTGTCAGTAAGAAAATCAACCGATCAAAATGGAAAAGAACTATATATTACTGAAGTGGTTGCACAAACTGTTACTTTTTTAGATAATCGTAAAAAAGATAGTAGTGATAATAATGCTAATATTAATTATTCAAAACCAAGAGATGAGAATAAAATTCATTTAGATGATGCTTTTAAAAGTCCTAATTATAGTACTGATATTGCCTTTACTAATACTAATCAGCTTCAAGAAAAAGAAACTGCTATTCAAAATATAGAATTTGATGAAGAAGATATCATTTGAGATTTAAATAATTAAAGGAGGATAATTATGAACACTGGTAAACCAAGAAATTTTACAAGAAGAAAATCTTGTTTTATTACTAAAAATAATATTACTTATATTGATTATAAAGATATTGAATTACTAAGTAAATTTATGGGTAATAATAGCAAAATTTTGCCAGCAAGAACAACAGGTACTAATCCAAAGTATCAACGTTTAATTGCTAAAAATATAAAACGTGCCCAAATCATGGGATTATTAAGATATTCAAGATAAAAAATTGAGTAAGTTTACAAATCTTACTCAATTTTTATTTATTTTTATCTTAAAAATATTTTATTTTAAATAATAGTTTAAAATTAAAATAAAAAGACCTTAATAGTATTATATTACATAAAAGATAATGGCTGTTTTTAGTATTAGTGTTATAGTATAATTAATAATATTAGAAGGAAGTGACAAAGTGTTCAAATCGTTAAGAAATTATCATTTAATAATGATTGTTTGATTAGTAGTTGAAATTTTAATTGGCTTGACTTATTTTATTGTTAATATTGAGACAGCAGAACAAGTGGTCACTATTACTGTAATTTTAAGTTTAGTTTTAGGTAATTTTATTATTGTTTGTCTTTATATTTTTTTATTTAGTTTATGAATTCGTCATCGTTATATTAACACAGCCGAAATCATAAAATTAAATAATGCACAAGCTTTAACTTTTGGTAGTGTTGGTATGATTGTTTTGGATAGTGATTTATCAATTATGTGAGTAAGTGAATTTTTAGAAGATAAAGGTTTAGGTAGATTAATTGGAAAATCAATTGTTAAACTATCAAGAGATTTAGAACAATTAATTAGTAATAATATTACTCAAATTACACTTAAAATTGAAGATATGCTTTATGATGCTATTTATTTAGTACAAACTAGAACAATTTTGTTACAAGAAACAACTAAATATCATTTCTTATATAATAAATTACAGCAAGAAAAATTAGTTTTTGGTGTAATTAGTATTGATAATTTTTATAATTCTTTACAAAAATTAAGAGTTGAGAATCAAATTCGTGTTGAAGCATTTATTAAAACTGAATTAAATGATTTTGCTAATAATTATTCAGGTTTATTATTAGGTAATATTGAAGATGGTTACAATATTTTACTTTATCAAAATGAATTTAATAAAGCAAGAAATGATAACTTTCCACTTATTAAAAATATTCGAGAAGGTGTTAAAAAATTTAAAGCAGATATTACGTTATCTGCTGGTTTCTCTTATGGTAATGCTATTAGTAAAGATCTATATGATTTGGCTATTGAAAGTAAAGAGTTAGCAGTTTATCGTGGTGGTGATCAAGTAGTTATTCGTGAATTTGGTGGTAATACAGTTTTTATTGGAGGTACTATTGAAGCAAAACAATCAGAATCTAAAATTAATATTAGAATGTTTGCACAATCATTATATAATGAAATAAAATTAGCAGAAAACATTTTAGTTATGGGACATGCAGCTGCTGATTTTGATAGTATTTCTTCAGGAACAGCCATTATTGAAATTGCTAAAAGTTTAAATAAAAGTGCTCATTATGTTATTAATCAAAATGAAGTTGATGAAAAAACATTAAAAATTCTTCATGAACTTGTTCCTGAAAGTTATATTAGTCGTAATTTTATTACAGGTAAACAAGCACTTAAATTTCTTCATGCAAATACTTTATTAATTGTTGTTGATACTCATAATCCGCAACGCGTTGATAGTCCTGATTTATTAAGTAAAGCTGTAAAAATTATTGTTATTGATCATCATCGTGTTTCTGATGAATCAATTAGTAGTACCATTACTTCTTATATTGATGCAGGAACTTCTTCAACAGCTGAAGCAATGACAGAAATTATTTATTATAATGATTTTAATAATATTGAATCAGAATTTTTATGAAATATAATGTTTGCAGGTATTTTAATTGATACTAATAATTTCCAAGTAAGAACAACAAGAAGAACTTTTGAAGCCTGTGGATTATTAACTGATTGAGGCGCTTCTCCTTCTAAAGTTAAAGGATTATTGAAAAATAGTTTAAATGAACTAATTGATAAATTTGCTTTAATTAGTCACGCCCAAGAAATTAAAAAAGGATTTTTAGTTGCTGTTGGTGATGAAAACTTAGAAGTACATACTTCATATTTAGCCCAAATTTCAGAAATGTTGTTAGACTTACGTGATTGTAAAGCATCATTTACTATTGCTTATGATCGTCAAGGACGTGCCTGTTTATCAGCACGAAGCAACGGTGAAATAAATGTTCAAATTATTTGTGAAAACTTAGGTGGTGGTGGTCACTTTAGTGCTGCTGCTGTCCAAAGTAGTAAATTGGGAATTAGAGCATTGTATGATGAATTGGTAAAACTAATTGAAAGTGGTGTATATCAAAGTGAGAGTGCTACTACTGAAAGGTATTAAAAATTATTAAAATAGAAAGTGAGATGTTTACAATGAAAGTTGTACTTTTAACGGATGTTAAAAATTATGGTAAAAAAGGTGAAGTTGTTAATGTTAGTGATGGTTATGGTAAAAATTATTTATTACCTAGAAAATTAGCTGTAATTGCTACATCAGAAGCATTAAAAATTAATCAAAAAGTAATTGAAAATAAAAAAATACAACGAGAAATGGAATTAGAAGATTTACAAAAAATTAAAGAACAATTAGCTTTAATTACTTTACAATTTAAATTAAAAAGTAATAATGGTAAAGTTTCTGGTGCTATTTCTTCAAAACAAATTTGTGAACAACTAGTGCAAAAATATAACATTAAAATTGATAAACATAAATTTGTTAAATTTAATCCTATTAATGAATTAGGTATAACTAACATTAATATTAAATTAGATGTTACAATTATTGCACAATTAAAGGTTGAAGTTTTAGGAGAATAATTATGTCTAACAATAGTCAATATATAAATAATGCAGAAGTTAATGTTTTAAGTGCGATGATTCAATCATCACCAGCATGTGAAAGTGCATTAAATTTATTGGCACCACATGACTTTACAATTAATTCTAATCAAATTATTTTTAAAACAATTACCAATCTTTATAAAAATAATTCTGGTATTGATGTAACAACTATTGCCGAAGAATTAGTTAAGCAAAATAATTTGGATAAAATTGGTGGAATTGAATATTTATCTTCTTTAGTGGCTCAATATATTACTGATGCTAATTTAAAAGAACACATTGATATTTTGATTGAAAGAACTACTAAACGACAATTAGAAAATGCTTTAAAAAATATTGGTAAAGAGTTACAAAGTGAAAAGTCAATTAATGAAGTTTTAATTGCTGCTGAAGCTCAAATTGTACAAGTAAGTAGTGAACGTAATCATGAAGAGATGTTGCCAATTAGTGAACACATTGATGATGTGGTAACTAAAATTGAACAACTACAAAAATCAACAGTTAATATTACTGGTACAAGTTCAGGTATTAACAATTTGGATATGATTACTAGTGGTTTTCAACGAGGTGACTTAATTATTTTAGCAGCTAGACCTTCAATGGGTAAAACCGCCTTAGCACTTAATTTTGCTTTAAATGCTGCTAATGAACAAGATAATAAAAACGATGTTGTTGTTATTTTTTCATTAGAAATGCCAAAAGATCAATTAATTACAAGAATGATTTCTTGTCAAGGACATTTTGATGCTAATCGTTTACGTAATAAGTCTAAATTTACACAGGCTGATTGAAATCGTATTAGTGCTACTGCTGAGCAATTGAAACAAAAAAGAATTATTATTGATGATACACCTGGTTTAAGAGTTTTAGAGTTGCAAACTAAATTAAGAAAATTAAGTCGTGAAAATAGCATTAAGTTAGTAATTATTGATTATTTACAGTTATTAACTGGTAGAGATAGTGAATCACGTCAACAAGAAGTTTCAAATATTTCTCGTAGTTTAAAAATTTTGGCAAGAGAATTAAGAGTACCAATTGTTTGTTTATCACAATTATCAAGAATGGTGGAGAGACGTGAAGAAAAACGCCCTTTAATGTCTGATTTACGTGAGTCAGGGGCTATTGAACAAGATGCTGATGTAATTATGTTTTTATATCGTGATGATTATTATAAGGAAAAAAATAGAGAAGAAACAACAAGTTCACAAGAAAGTAATCTTGCTGAAATTCTTATTTCTAAACATCGAAACGGCCCGACAGGAAAAGTAGTAACTGTTTTTATTCCAAAATGAGGTAAGTTTGAAAATTATACAGGATAAAAATAATAAAAAACCTAAAATTTAATTTTAGGTTTTTTTAAAAGAAGTTAATAAATTAAATTAATTAGTTTTTATTATCCTTCTGGATTTAAACTTTTAAATAGTTTTCCTTTATTATCATTAATTTTAGTTCCAGCGTAAACAATACCATTGATATTTAATAAACTATGTACTTCACCACCACTGCTACTTCAACTAAAAATACCAATTGCTACTGTATAGACAACTTTAAATAATCTTCCTTTACCATCAGTAGTTCTTGTTCCAACAAAAATTGTATTATTATCATTAACTAGACTTAAAACTTCACCATTAGTATCTTTTCAGTTAGTTACTACTGTATTTTCACCATCTTCTTTAACTTTATATAAATATCCTTGACCATCACCAGTTTTAGTTCCGATATAAATATTTTCGTTTGTTGAAGTAGTTAAACTATAAATTTCACCATTGTTTACATTTCATTTTGATAATATTGTTATTGTGTCATCTTTTGTAATTTTAATTAACTTTCCTGTATATACATTATCAACGGGTGTTGTTTTAGTTCCAACATAAATTGTGCCATTGACATTTAGTAAACCACGAACTTCACCATTAGTATCTTTTCAATCAGATAGTGCTGTTATTGTATCATCATTAGTAATTTTAAATAAATTACCTTTGCCATCGCCAGTTTTTGTTCTAACATAGATCGTATCATTAACATTTAATAAACTTTGAACTTTACCATTACTTTCTTTTCAATTTGTTAAAGGTGTTGTTGTGTCATCTTTTGTAATTTTAAATAAATTACCTTTGTCATCACCAGTTTTGGTTCCTGCATAAATAGTATTTTTATTATTAACTAAGCTTTGAATTTCACCATTATTTTCTTTTCAATTTGTTATTTCTTGAAAATTACTTGTTATATTACTTATACATGCAGAGACATTGCTTGTTGTTGCTGCTGTAAATCCTAAAACATCTACAATTGATAGTATACTTTTTAAATTTTTCATAAAATACCCCTTTTTCAAACTTTAACCCTTTTATAAAATAATTTTACATTATTTCAAAAATAAAATAGTATTTATAATACTTTTGAGTGTTATTTATGAAGTTAATATAAGTATTTTAGAAAGATATTAAATTAGAAATCTATATTAAATTTTTTGATTAATATATGAAGTATTTACAAAAGGTTCATTTAATAAATCATTAATTTCTTCGATATTTATGATTTTTTCTGTAGTTATTTCTTGAATTTTATTTCAACTTAAACTTAAAAAATTATTTATTTCAGTATCATTTAATTTTAAAATTTTGCTTATTATTTCCAAAATATTATTTGTTATTTTAACAGTTTTTTTAATTTTTTTATAATATAGTGAAACATCCGCCAGTAATTCTAAGTTACTATAAAATTTATTTTCTTCTTTTTTTGAATTTATAAGTTTTACTAAGAACTCTTTGATTTGATCATTTTTATATTGTTTTTCTAAAATTGATTTAACTTCTAAGTCACATTTTTCATCTTCATCATTCATTGTTATATTGTCCCCTTTTCATTATTATAATTAATAAATTTAGCTTAAATATGTACTATTTATTTGAAATTTAAAGTGTGCTCCTTCTACAGCATTTTTTGATTCTTCTTTTAAATGAATAGATAAATATATATTGCCATTATTACTATATCAAAAAAATGCTTGAGCATATATATGAATAAAAACTAACGGAGTAAATCAACTGCCATAATAATACATAAATTCTATATTTCAACAAATTTTGTTTTTTTCATCATTTGTGTTACTTGATGTGTTAATTTTTGCTGTATTAACTGATAAGTTAGGTCCTGTAATTTGAGATGGTAAATTATGTCATATACAGTTTTTATATGTGGCAGTTTCAACTTTAATAATTGCTTTATCATCAAAATTTAACAATTGATACTTTTTAATAAATGATTGTCAATCTAAATGATATTTTTTTCAAGACATTATATTGATATTGTCTACAATATTGCCTTCATATTGAGAACTTGTGCCATTAAATCATTCTTCATTTTCGTACAAAGATTTTGATTTGTGAGGGTTGTTATCAAAAAAGTCACAAGCGTTAATGTTAATAGTAGTTAATGCACTAAATGTTAAACAACTTAAAATATTTAATATTCTTTTCATTTTATACCTCTTTAAAATTTTTAGATTTATGGTGACATATTCAAATATATCATTTATTTATTATAATATTTTTAAAACTTTTTTCAGTGTATAAAAGGTAATTTATTTCATTTCATTTCAAGGATATATGAAATTATATATGGATAAAAATTAATAACATCGCTACCTTATAATTTCTCCAAACACTACTATAAATCAATTAATGAAGTAAAATATTAAATATTTTTTCAATTTTTAAAATTAATTAGTTGCGTAATATGTCTAAAGTTTAAAAGTATCTAAGATTTATATTTTTTGTAATTTATTACTAGAACTTTGACCTTTACTTGTTGAAACTTTGCTATTTTCTTGATTAATAAAATCTATATCTGTTTTATTTCATTGTGAATAAAATGGTATTTCTTTTCATAATATTTTACTTAAAATAGTTTCAGTAAAATTTATAGATGCATTATTTCAATCTTCTGCTACTGTTATTGATTTTTTAACAATTTCTTCAACTACTTTTGTATATTCTTTAATAATTTTTAATTTCAATGAATCATTTTTCAAACACAAATCAATTATTTTATTACTAAAGTTTTCATAAGCATTTGCTTCAGATTTTAAATTTGGATAGAAATTTAATAATGTCTTAAATTCAAACAATTCATATTTAAAAAATATCAAAATTATAGTTTTGAAGACTTTTTTAAAACTTTCAACATTAAATTCTGAATTTAAAAAATTATTCAAATTTGTATCTTGTTCTATTTTACATTTAATGTAATACTTTTTATAAAGTTGAAGATTGTTTTTGAATAGTTGTTTGTTCATCATAATAATTATTCATATCATCATCTGTGTTAATTGAAGGTTGAACTTGTAGTTGGTTAATTTCGGTAATTATTTGTTCAATAACTTTATTGTTTTCATTTTCTTCATGTTCTTCAATAGTTTGTAATTCTTTTTTAATTTTTGTAATTTCTTGATCAATTTGTTTACGTTTAGCATTATTTCAAGGTTTAAATTTAAGTTTCTTTTTCTCATCAAGTTTTTTATTTAATAATTCATAAAGAGCAATTTTTCTATTAGTATTGTTACTTTTTAATTCTTTAATTTCATCTTCTTCTGTTATATCTCATTCTTCATTTTCTTGCTCATTTTCTTTTGCCAATTGTTTAATATTTCTTTTTCTGTTTTGCATTTCATTCATACTATTTTTACTTGTATTTTCTTGAAATTCTGGTAATAGTTCTTCTAATAAAAAACAATTATCAGTAAAAACATCATCAAATTTATTAAGTTCTTTATAGATTTTTTCTAATTCTTTTAAATTTTTTAAAATTTCAGAAATTATCAAAGTATTATAATCATTATTAAAATATTCACTAATTCTTTGATAAATAGCATAGTGAGTTTGAAATATTTGATCTGGATAATTTTGACGACTATATTTTATTCCTCTTTCTTCAAGAGCATAAATTTTTTTAAAATTTTTTATTTTTCATTCTTGTAGAGTTTTTTTTACATCATTAAAAATAAACATTTTAATTTCTTTTTCAATTAGTGATTTAAATTCTTTGAAATCATTAGTTTCTTTTAATATTAATTCCTCTTCTGAAATATTAACTACATTTTCATTTTTTCTATTTTCTTTAATTATATTTTTCATGATTGAATCAAAATATTCACCATCACTTTGTAAATCAAAATATTTAGCAAAATCTAACATCTTTATTTTCTCCTTTAATATATTTCTAAATAAAAAACCTATTTACTTTTAAATAAAGTAATAGGTTTTTTAAAACTTATATGTTTATGATTAAAGATTATCAAATTTTATATTTTTTTCAATATTTTTTCCATATTAATTAATTTTAATAAATTTAAATGATGCAACCTTAAAACAATTTTTAACAAGTAAAACTTGGGTTAATTTAAACATCACTATTTTTGATCAAGACAAGTCACTAAAATGTATTAATGGCACACAATCTTACAACTAATTAATAATCCTAAAGCTCCACCAGCACCACCTGACCCACCAATTCCTCCATTCCCCCAACTCCAACCCCAGTTCCAGACCCTAATCATAATAGTAGTAGCTTTAGTACAACATGAATTATCTTTGTAGTATTTGGCTCAATTCTTCTTATTATAGGAGTTGGTTATTTAAGATACCATCGCAAGAAAAAAGGTATTGGCGGATTAAAACGAAATAAAAATAATAAAAATGCAAAATAAATATTTTTTATTAATAAGGCCACAAACTAGGGGGTATTAAATTAATTATTTTAGTAATAAAAAGAGAAAGTAATGACTGAATGAAAAGATAAAATAAGCACTCTTTATAAGAGTAATTCGTAATAAAATCATTATGCTCTGGGTCATTCCTAAATTTATCTTTATTTTTTTTATTATTAAATTTTATTATTTCGTCAATTACTTCCTTATTTAAATCAATGTATTTTTTTAGAATATTTAAATCTGGATGAGCGATATCATTTGAAATCAATACTTTTAAATAGTCTAAAGTATATTTTTTTTCTTCTTTATTAACAAGTACTTGATTTATTTTCTTAAGAAATCTTTTATTTATAGAATATATGTTATTAGCATAATTGATTATTTGTTCATTTTTGTTTCCAAATTCTAATTCTCTAATATTAGTTTTATCCGATTTTAAGTTATTTAGAAAAGCATTTATTTCTATTCATTCATTAAATAATTGTTTAAGTGAATCTCTATTCGAAAGTCTTTGATTGAGTTCTTTATGATGTTGATCTAAAAATTCTTCAGAAATATATTCAATGCCTAATTTTTTATTTAAATTTCTTATATTTTTTGCTACTCCACTAATTTCTGACTCAATAATACTTCTTAAATTCATTGCATTTGTATTTTGAAAGTTTATTTCATTAAAAAATTTATAAAATTGATTAATAATGATGTTTTCAATTAAATAATCAGAATCTCAACTATTGATAGATTTTTTTCTATTTTCAAAAGTTAGTAAAATTGCAATTATATAATCTTCAAGTTTATTTAAATTTAACACTTTATAATTCCTCGGTTTCAAATATGAATTTATATATGTTTATTATCGCAAATAATAAGGTTAAATATAACCTTATTTTTTATTTCAGAAAGGAGGATTAATATGCAAAATTTAATCCCAAAAGCTATTCGTCGAACTCGCTTAGAGTTCTTTCGTGGCATATCAATTATTGAATTCGTATTAGCAATAATATGAATTGTGTTAGCGGCTGCAATATTTTTAACTTTGCCACTACAATGATATATTCGAATTCCAATCTTTCTCTTTGGTTCATTTTTAGTAGCACCTTTAATTTGTCCAATGATGGGACATTTAAGAGGTTGAGAAGTTATTTTATTATGAATCAAATATTTAATTGCTCCCAGAAAATATCAAGAAAAAACTAAACAAGATACTAGTTTGTTAGTTCCTTATGATTGTGCAGTAAAAGAATACTTTATTAAAACTCAATTATTAGGTGATTATGAATATTATGTTGCAGGATTTGAAGTTAAAGGTTTTAATTTAAGTCTATTAAATCCAGAAACACAAATGTTAAAAATCCAAGATTTACAAGATACTTTTAAATACTGTGATTTTCCAATTACAATGATGAAAATTGATTTACCGATTAATTTTAGTGAAACAATAACTTATTACCAAGAACAATTAAAAGCATGTGAAGTTGGTAGCTCGCAATATCAACAATTACAAGAACAGATTGAAGCTTTACAATCACAACAAATTAATAGTGATAATTTTATTAAAACAAGAAAAGCATTCTTTTTCTTTGTTTATGGCGTAACTATTAGTGAACTTGAAAGCTATTGCCAACAAGTAACTACTAAGTTACAACATAATGGTTTTGGTTGTGAACAATTAACTAACTTTCAACTAGTTAATACTATTAATTCAATTTATAATCCTTATAGTAAGTCTATTACCTTAAAGCAATTTAAATGTCATAAAAATAATTTAGAAAACATTTTATCATTTAAAGAATTTACTATATCTAAAGACCACATAACAGCTGATAAATTGTACTATGGCATTGATATTATTCAAGAATATCCTTTTGAACCACGTAGTGGCTGAGGAGCTTATCTCTCTTCTAATGAGCAAACTATTATTTGAAATATTTATCCATTATCAAACAAAAGTATTAAGAAAGCTTTAGATAAAGCAATTAATAACTCTAAGGTTAAACACTATCGAACAAAATCAAATATGACTAGTCGAGAAGTTGAATATCAAATTAATGCCTATGAAGCTTTAAGTGATAGTATTGCTGGTGGTAGTGAAATAGTTAAAAATGTTAATTTATTATTTTTAAGTTACGGTACAAGTTTAAATAGTTTAGTTGAATCACGTGCTCGATTAAAAAATTCACTAAAAGAATTAGATATGGAAGTCAACCCTTTAACTTATCGACAATTACTAGGTTTTAGTGCCGTATTACCTAAGCCTAATGTTCCATTAATCTTTAAGAATGGTCGTGAAATGCCTTGTTTTGAACACTAGCTAGTTCTTTCCCATTGTTAAATGGTGGTTTAAACGACTATAAAGGGTTATATTTAGGTGAAAACACAACTAATGATGCAATGTTATTCGACCAATTTATGCTTAATGATAAACGTAAGAATCATAATCAAATTATCATTGGTACTAGTGGTAGTGGTAAATCTACTTTAACTAAAAAAGAAATTGCTTTTCACTTAAACATGGGGCGAACTGTTATTGTTATTGATCCTGAACGTGAGTATCAAAACTTATGTAACTATTACAAAGGTCAATGAATTGATATTGGTAATGCCACTATCGGTCGTATTAATCCTTTACAAGTTTTAGATAATAATTTTAAAGAATTAGATGAAGCTACAACTGAAAACTTTGATGAAATTAATGAAGCTCCAGTATCTAATCATCTACGAACATTAACGCAATGATTTAGAACCCTATATCATGATTTAAAAGAAAGAGAATTACGAGTCTTAATTAATGAAATTCAAAAAACATATACTAAATTTCAAATTACTAATGCTACTGATATTAGTAAATTGAAACCAGGACAATTTCCTACCTTCCAAAATTTATATGAGACTATTTGTCATAGTTACCAAGAAAAGCCAAATAAAACCTTAAATGAATTAATGGATATTATTCAGTATGACTTTTGTAATGATGGTCAATATAGTAAATTATGAAACGGTCATACAACATTAAATTTTAATAATCAATTTGTTGTTTATGATGTTTGAACATTATTCGATCAAGATATTCCTAAAATTATAGCTGCTCAGTTATACTTAGTTCTTGTTTTTATTAAAGGTGAGGTTAAACGTAATCGATTTAAAAAGGATAAAGAATTAATCATCGTTATTGATGAAGCTCACTTAGCGATTGATAAAGATAACCCTGTAGCTCTTAATTTTATGTATCAAATGGTAAAACGTTGTCGTAAGTATCATGCTGGAATTATTATTACAACTCAAAATATTAATGACTTTACAGGTACTGAAGATATTAAAAAGAAAACAACAGCCATGATTAATAATACCCAATATACTTTTATTTTTAATCTTGCTCCTAGTGATTTGAATGATGTTAAATTATTATATCAATCATATGGAGGTCTTTCACCTGAAGAAACAGATTTTATTCAACGAGCAGGTAAGGGCGACGCATTAATGATTGTTCATAGTTATGAACGTTATTGCTTGAATATTAGTATTTTAAATAGTGAATTTAAAGCATTTGATAATATAAAATAATTAATAGCCCCAGATAACTTTATTTAGTTATCTGGGGCTATTTTTGTTTATCAAAATTTCTTTTGATATGAAAAATTTGGAAACATTTTTTTAAAATTTTCTTCAGTTTCTTTAACACATGGATAATCTTTTTGTTCTTCTCAAAAACATAAATTAATTTTTCAACCATTTTTAAGTTTATTTAATAATCATTCATTTACTGTAACATCAGCAGTTCCAAAAGAATAACCAAAAATATCAATGAAACCAGTTTGAACTTTTAAGTCTTCTATCTTATTTTCTATTAAATTTAATATTGTTTTAGGATAATTTTCAACACATAAAAAATCACCTTTACTTTTTGACAAAAAAAGTAATTTTTCATTAGTAACACTTTCGTTACCCAATATTAAAGATTGAAAAAAATGATGTTCAGGTATCAAAGTGACATTATATTTAGTTCAATCCTGTTCATTTTCTTCTATGAATTCTTGTACATTAATTTCTGATATTATTTGCTTAATATTTTCTAATTTATTATCTTCAATCAAATTTAATTTATTATTTATTTTTAATTTTAAATCTTCTATTATTTGATTTAGATTCATTTCTTTACTTGGTTTAAAAGAAGTTTTTGTTACTGGATTAGATATCTTGCCTCTATTATCAGAATTAATAAAACCGCAAGATAAATTGGTAAATTCATTAACTTTCCCAAATTTTTTAAATTTTTTAAGAAAGGTTCCTGTGTTTAAATTATTTAATAATGATCATGAAAAATCAAATAAATTATTTGTAAAAACAGTATAGTGTAATAAATAAATTTTATTAGATACTTTAGTCTTATTTTGAAAGTCATCTTTTTTATTTACAAATTCATAGGGGAAAGTATAATTTAATGAAATTACTGAAATAACTTTATTGTTTCCTGCAATTTCATTACTATCAAATAATTTAATTTTTTTAATAATACTATCTTTTGTTTTTTTATCTTTTATTTTATTTACTATTATTAAATAGTATGTTTGCATTAAAAAACAAAATCTAGAATAGCTATAGATTAATTTTTCTCAATCTGTCCTTTTTATTTTTAATTTTTTAGTATTGGGTATTTTACTTTTATTGATTAAGTCATTATGTTTTTCATTAAAAAAAGTTAATAAATCTGTTTCAAGATCAGATCATAAAAGTTCTTTTTCATTGACTTTATTAATTTGTTTTCATTTTTCAAATTCTTCTATAAATTCATAAGATTTTTTTATTGCTGAGTTATACTTGTAAGTGCAAGTAAATAAAATTGCAAAAAATTCTCATATAAAAATTTCATAATGCTAAATTTAGTTTAGAAAAAAGTAAGGAGTTTTTATATGAGTTATAAACATCTTGGCATAGATGAAAGGATTTATATTGAGAATCAATTGAAATTTAAATTTAAAATTAGTGAAATAGCTAAAAATCTTAATCGAAGTATTAGTACTATTATTCGAGAAATTAATAGAAATAAAGATAATAATCATTATTTTTCATTAATTGCACAAAATAAAGCTGAAAATCGAAAACAATCACATATTAGTTTTCATAAGTTTAAAAATAAGAATTTAGTAAAATATGTACAACAAAAATTACTATTAGGTTGATCACCTGAACAAATTTATGGCAGAATTAAAAATTTTCATAAAGAGTGAGTTATTAGTTTTAAAACAATTTATACTTGAATTTATTTTGGAATGCTTGATAAAGTTACTAGTAAAAATTTAAGAAGAAAAGGTAAAAAACGAAAATCTAAAGAAAATCGTGGCAAGTTTAATGGTAAATCAATTAAAGAACGAGATATAAATGTTAATGATCGTATAACACTTGGTCATTGAGAAGGAGATACTATAGTATCATCACGAGGTAAAAGCAAATCATGTTTAATAACTTTAGTTGAAAGAGTATCACGATTTACTTTAGCAATATTAGTTAAAAACAGAACTACTAAAGTTATTAATAAAAATGTTAGTTATTATTTATCAATTCTTCCTAAAAACATTGTTAAAACTATTACTTTTGATCGTGGCAAAGAATTTTCAAATTGACAACAACTTGAAAAAAATTTAGATATAAAAATTTATTTTGCCAATCCATATTCACCTTGACAAAGAGGTACTAATGAAAATACTAATGGTTTAATTAGAGAAAAATTTCCTAAAAAATTTATTTTTTCAAAAACTAATAAAAATGAAGTTCATAAATTTATATTGTCTTTAAACCAAAGACCAAGAAAAATACTAAATTATCTTTCACCAATCGAATATTTGGATAGAAAAATAATTTAGTTGCACTTACCTTTACAATTTAGCATTATTTGTTTTTTTTCATAAGATTTTACAGTGTTTTTAATATATTCATCTTTTACTCAATTTGTGTAATCTTTATACGTTGTGGGCTGATTTAATGACCTATCAAACCCATTACCTAATAAAATTAAAGAGTACTCATCATTGTTTTGATCATTCATCATTTATCCCTTTTTTAGTATTTATAAAAAATAGTTTATTTTATACATGTTAAGTATAAAACATTATTTTAGTATATTAAACACTTTGTAAACATTTTTGTTTACATTAATTAGTAAAATTAATGTAGTATTAATTAATTTTTAAAAGCAGAATAGGGGGAATGATATCAATGTAAAAACATTTTCTATGATAAATATTAGTTGATGTTTTTAAAAAGCATTAGAAGATTTAAAAGTTGAATACGAAGATAACCAAGATTATATATTCCTAATCGTACAAGAACAAGAAAATTAATAATATCTGTGCTATCAATACCAAGCATTGAGATAAATATAAATATCGTTATGTTTATCTTTCTAATTTAGCATTAGGTATTAAAAAATATCAAAGCAGTACTAATCATTTACAAATTAAAGTTTTATCTTTAATTACTGAAAGTAAATATTTTTTATTGTATTTAATTAACTGAAAAATGTATCAATTATGTAAATAATATTTTTTTATTCATATAAAAACAATTTTTAAGTTTTAGATTTCAATAGAATATATAATAGACTTGGTGCAAAACCTTTAATTTTAATAATTTAATGATTATTATCAATATCAAAGGTTTTGCACCAAGTCTAATTTAAAAAAAATAAAATTCATGATATCTAGTTAATTGAATTAGAACACATTTTTACAACATAATCTACCAAAATAAAAACTCTATCCATCATTAATATTTATTTGCTTTTTTATATTGTTAATGATATTATTTTTAAGTACTTTTTATTAATAGTAATTTTATAAGTGAGGTGAAACCATGGCAAAAGCAAGCATCCATCCAGAGTATTTTCAAACTAAAGTAACATGTATAACATGTAGCAATAATTTTATAAGTGGTTCAACTAAGGGTAAAGAAATCCGTGTTGATACATGTTCAAGTTGTCATCCATTTTATATTGGAAAACAATCATTTGTTTCAGCAAAAGGAAGAGTTGAACGCTTTAATACAAAAGCAAGTAAACAAGTTGAAACAAAAACAAAAACTGTTGAAATAAACAAAGCAAAACCACAAAATACTAAAACTATTGTATTAGAAACAGCAAAAGATGTTCTAAAACTAACTGATACTAAACAAGTTAAAAAATAATTTTAATTAAACTAGAAACTAATCATAGTTTCTTTTTTTATACTCTAAAAATAAAATTATTTACAGACATATTTAACATTAATTAAGTTAAAATATTGTATGTATACAACCCAATAAATATAGAATATAATTTTAATAGTATATGAAATAAAAAACTTTAAGGTAGGGAATGGTTTTATGGAAAAATCATCTGATTTTAATAAATTGGTAATAAGTAAAGGTATTAGATATAATACTGAGCAAACTAGTAACTTTAATTTTAGTATTATTAATTTATCCGTTGAAAAAGCCGTAAAAGATTGAAGTTTTGAAGGAAAATATCCTAGTTGCTTGGCAATTTTTAGTAATGATGAAGATAATATTGAAAAATTAATTAATGCTCTAGCAGGTTCTTCTGCTATTATGGAGGGTAAAATTTTAATTGATGATATTGATGTTACTTATAATAGTATTGCTTTTGAACGAAAAATGGCTTATGTTAGTATGCATTTACAGAGTTGAAATAAATTATTTAGTATTCAACGTAACTTAGCAAGAACAGCAGTTACTAATAAACCTTTTTTACAAGAAATAAGTAATATTAATCAAAAAATTAAGACTGATATTGAAAACTTAAAAAATACAGGTTTAAATTTAGACAGTGGTTATTTTAAAGAAAAATTAATTAATATTATTAAAAATTTTATTAATGAGACACAAAGCACTCGTAATAATTTTATTAAAGAATATCAATATCAAATTAATCATTTTCATAAAAACTTTGCTCAAGAGAAATTTAATTTTGCTGGAAGTGAAAAATTAACAGATATTCTAATTAAAAAATTCACTGCCGAAGAAAAAAATATTATTGCAAATAATAACTTATTATTTTTACAATCTTTGCAAGATCGTATTTCTAGTTTGGAAAGTTTAGTGGGACCATGTTTTTGTGGATGTAATCCACCAAAAGAAAGAAAATGAGAGTTTCAACTACGAGAAATTAGTTTTGTTATTAAAGAAATAAATAATTATTTAAATAGAGAGATTAGTACTACTAGAAGTGAAATTAGAACTACATTAAAAACTTGTAACAATCATAATCAAAATTTTAATAGTGAACTTAATCATTTAGTTTCATATCAACAAATTAAATGTACTCGTAGTCAAATTGATCAAATTTTAGACCAGTGAATTGACTTAGCAGAAGTACAAAGAATTAAATTTAATATGAAACAAGATTTTGTGGCAATGCAACTTTTACCAGATGAAATGCATTTACTTTTAAAAAATATTAAAGATGAAATTAAAATCTATCATGATAAAATTTTAAAAAATCCACAGTTACAAGATAAAGAAACATATCAACAACAATTACAAACTTTATATTCACAGTTAATTGATGTCCGTGATTTAATTAGTGAAAATATTGTTATGATATTTAAACATTTAGATCTAAGTCATTTATTGTCACTACGTTTAACACAATTAACAATAGTAGAGCGACAAATAATAAAAATCATTCAACAATTAATTGTGCCTACTAAAATTTTAATTTTACATAACCCATTTGAACTTTTAAATGTTGATAATAAAGAACAATTAGCAAATTGAATTAAAAAATTACAAAAATTTTTGAAAATAATTATTATTTTTACAACTAATAATCAAGTTGATATTAATTTATTAGCAACTAATGTTACTGTTATTGAAAATGAAATAATTATTCAACAAGGAAATGTTAGTGAAATTACTGATAAACCATTATCTTTAAATTTATTAAAAGAAATAAATGAACAGCATATTAATATCGCAAAGGGAGAATGAAATGCTCATAATTTATATTTTTATAATGTAAATTTAGGTAAGTTTGGTGCTAAAACCGCTTCTACTATTGCTTTTAAATCAAATGCCATTTTGTTTAGTGCAAAGAAACCACGATTTACTTTTTTAAAAAATTCAATTATTATTAATGGTGTTATTAAAAATATTACTAAAGTTGATGATAAAAAAGCATATTTATTGGTTGAAACTACTAAATCAGAACAATTTGAAGTTTTAACTAATAATAATGATAATTTAGAAGTGGGAACCGTTGGTTGAATTAGTATTACTAAAAATTCAATTTTTGTTTTTGATGATGAAACAAAGCAATTAATTGGTACATGATAGAAAGGATATATAATATGAATAAGTTTAAAAAAGAAGCACAAGCAATTTATGAATTAATAAAAATCAGTAATCCAATTATTATTCATCGTCATATTAATCCTGATGGAGATGCTTTGGGTTCACAATGAGGATTAAAAAAAATTATTGAAGATAATTTTGAAAATAAAAAAGTACTTGTTCCAGGTGAAACAAATGAACATATGGCATTATTATTTCCACAACCAACTTTTGTTAAAAAAGAAGATTATGAAAATGCACTAGTAATAGTCACTGATACAGCCAATCGCGAACGAATTAGTGGCGAATTTTGAGAAGAAGGAAAAAAAATAATTAAAATTGATCATCATCCAATTGTTGATAAATATGCTGATATTGATTTAATTGAAGAAAAGGCTTCTGCTGCTTGCCAAGTAGTGGCAAAATGAGCACAAGTATTGAATTTAAAAGTTTCTGCTTTAGCAGCTAGAAATTTATTTCTTGGTTTAGTTACTGATTCTGGTAGATTTTTGTATCGCTCTGTTAATGAAGAAACTTTTCAGATTGCTAGTTTTTTAGTTAAACAAAATTTTAATTTATTAGACTTATATCAAAATTTATATATTCAAAATTTAAAAATCGCAAGATTGAAAGGATATATATTATCAAATTTTAAAATTACTGATAATGGTGTTGCTTATATAATATTTAACGATAAAATAATTACTGACTTACAAACAAAAATTATTAGTCAAAATAAAATATTAAATATTAAAGGTGAAGTTGTTTTAACTAGAGAAGATTTAACTAGCCAAGTTAATGTAATGTCAAATATTGATGGTATTAAAATTTGATTAATTGCTGCTTATGATCAAATGAATAGTAAAATCAAAGTTAGTGTTCGTAGTGCAAGATGAATAATTAATGATACTATTGCCAAGTTTGGTGGTGGTGGTCATCAGACAGCAGCTGGTGCATATTTACAAAATATTAATGAAGTTGAAAAATTGATTGATAGTTTAGATAAAGTTGCTAGTAAATCACCAGAATTAACAAACAATTAAAATTAGAGATGGAGTTGGATATAAATGTATAGTCGTTATAATGAGGGATGAATTGAAGTAATTACTGGTTGTATGTTTGCTGGAAAAACAGAAGAGTTTATGCGACGTATAAATCGTTTACAGTATGCTAAACGCAAAGTGCTAGTTTTTAAACCCAAGGTTGATATTCGTTATGATGCTAAAAAAGTAGTAAGTCATAAAGGAGTATCTATCACAGCGATAGTAATTGATGATCCAATGCAAATATTAAAACATGTAGATAAAGAAATAGAAGCAGTTGCAATTGATGAAGTACAATTTTTTAAACTATCAATTATTGAAGTGATTAAAACATTAGCAAATCAAAATAAGCAAGTTATTGTTGCGGGTTTAGATCAAGATTTTCGTGGTGAACCATTTCCTGTTACTAAAGAATTATTAGCCTTAGCAGAATTTGTAACTAAATTAGATGCTGTTTGTGTAAAATGTGGTAAAGCAGCAACAAGGACACAACGTATTATTAATGGCCGAGAAGCTAGATATGATGATGAAATTATTTTAATTGGTGCGCAAGAACAATATGAAGCTCGATGTCGTAGTCATCATCGTGTCTTAACAAATAATCAGAATAGATAAATCAGGTGTGATATTATGAATGAAAAAACATTAGAACAGTTAATGCAACTTACTAAAAAATATAGTGAAATTGAAAAGCAGTTAGAAAATCCCGAATTAATTCCTCGTGATAAATACACTGAATTAACAAAAGAACATAGTAGATTAGAACCAATTATTGAACAATATTGAAAATATGAAAAAATTAACAAAGAAATTATTGAAGCAAAAAAGGCATTAGCAACCGAACAGGATCAAGAACTTTGTGAAATGCTTAAAATAGATATTAAAGCAAATGAAATAGAATTAGAAAAAGCAGAAAATGAATTAAAACTAACACTAATTCCTAAAGATATAAATGATGATAAAAATGTTATTATTGAAATCAGAGGAGCTGTTGGTGGTGATGAAGCAAATATTTTTGCTGGTGATTTATATCGTATGTATAGTAAGTATTGTGAAATTCAACGATGAAAAATTGAAACTATTGAGGCAAAGGAAGCAATAAATGGTGGATTTAGTTATATTGCTTTTATGGTTAAAGGTAAACATGTATTTGCTAAATTAAAGTTTGAAGCTGGTGGACATCGTGTTCAGAGAGTTCCAAAAACCGAATCACAAGGACGAGTTCATACTTCAATTGCAACAGTTGCTGTATTGCCAGAAGTTAATGAAGTTGAAATTAAAATAAATAATTCTGATTTAAGAATTGATACTTATCGTTCTAGTGGTGCTGGTGGTCAACATGTTAATACTACCGATTCAGCAATTAGAATTACTCATATTCCAACGGGTGTTGTTGTAACTTCACAGGACGGACGAAGTCAACATGATAATAAAGATAAAGCAATGCGGGTATTAAGAGCTAAACTTTATGAAAAAAAAGTTGAAGAAGAACAGGGAAGAATTGGTAATTTAAGAAAAACAGCTGTTGGTAGCGGTGATCGTTCAGAAAAAATTAGAACATACAATTATCCACAAAATAGAGTAACCGATCATCGAATTGGATTATCTTTATTAAAGTTAGATCGTATTATGGAAGGTAATATTGATGAAATTATTATTGCTTTAATTAGTAGTGAACAAAAAGAAAAATTAGAAAATATTGATGAAAATATTACAGTATTAAAGTAAAAAAGGAAGAAATTATTATGGATTTTAAGATTTTAGACTCTAGAACAAAAATTTTGTTTTTAATATCAGTTATTTTTTTATATGCGACATTAGGAACATTTATTACATTAACTTTTAGTAGTGGTATTATTCACATTTTATTTTTAGTTTTAACATTATGATTTGCTAGTGCATCTAGTTTAATTTTTCATTATTTATTATGAAAAAATTTAGAATTTTTACGAAATATTAATGGTAATAATATTAATAATTTTGGTTTTATTATTAGTATTTGTAGTTACATTATTCTTTTTCCAATTATTTGTTTATTAACAATTAGTTTTTTATTTATTTTTAGTATTATTGTTTTAATTCTCGTTGTTAATAATTTAATAAAAAAAACTTCAAGAAATAATAATTCATCTGTTAATTTTCAATAAAATATTTATTTTTGGAGTATAAATTAATGACTTATAGAGATTATCTTTTATTAGCAAAAAAAATTAATAAAAAAAATGAACAAATTAATAAGATAATTTTATTAAAGTTTATTAATAAAGATTTATCTTGATTATATGCAAATCTTAGTCAAACAATAGCAATAGATTTTTTAGAATCATATTTACAATTAGTTAAAAAATTTGTTGCTGGCTATCCTTTACAATATATTATTGGTTATCAATGATTTCTTGATCATAAGTTTGTTGTTGATAATAGAGTATTAATTCCTCGTAATGAAACTGAAGAACTAGTTAAAAATGTTTTTGTCTATGCACAAAACATTTTTAATAATGATAATTTAAAAGTATTAGATTTAGGAACAGGTAGTGGTGCTATTGCTATTAGTTTAGCGTTAAAGAAACCTAATTGAAATATAGTAGCAAGTGATATTAGCAAAGATGCATTAACTATTGCTAAGATTAATAATGATAATTTTAACCTAAAAAATATTAATTTTGTTGAAAGCGATATATTTACAAATCTTAAAAATCATAAATTTAATATTATTATTTCAAATCCGCCATATATTGATGAGACAGCGAATACTTTTTCAAAACATAATTTACAATATGAACCAAAATTAGCTTTATTTGCTGATCATAAAGGATTATATTTTTATGAAGTAATTTTTCAACAATGTCATGCAGTTTTAGAAAAATCTTTTTTATTAGCATTTGAATTTGGTTTTGATCAAAAAGAAGCACTAACTATTCTTATTAAAAAGTATTTACCACAATATAATTACAAATTTATTAAAGATATTAATAATAAATGAAGAATGCTATTTATTTGGCAAACATTATAACATATAAAAACAATTTAAGAACAATAATTTTGTCACTCAAAAGGTGACTATTTTATTTTTTGAAAAGGAAAATCTCATTTAATCTTTCAATTAGGATAACGGGGGCAGTTTTAATGTGGCGTATCATTGAAATATTAAAATATTTTCAGTATTCTTGTTCGGTTAATATAGCATTTTAATGGAAAAATTTAATGTTACATTTCGAACTTTACAAAGAAATATTACTTTTATTAATACAATGTTAATAAAAATTAGTAATTGCAATATTTCCAGAAAGCAAGATTATTTTGTAATTAATGGTGACAATGAAATAGTAGCAATAAATACTTTGCTTACACAGTTTATCCACATATCCAATGAATATCCTTTTGTTAGAATGAGTAATTTGTTCTTAATATGTGTATGACAAAAAAAATATTTAAGTAGTGAGTGACTTATCAATATAAGTAACACAAATAAGTATAATTTAAAAAAAGACATTATTTACTTGAATAACTTTTTCTTTGAACAAAATTTAAGATTAAAATTAAAATTTGAACATAATAAAGGGTTTCAATTAGATGGTTATGAATGACATTTAAGATTTATAACCGCTATTATTATTATAAAACTTATTAGTAAAGATAAAAAAAATCTCTTAACTAATGATAAAGTCCTAACCTATATATACAAAAAAATAGAAATTATAATGATCAATATCGGTTATAAAAAATATTATGATGATCAACTAATATGATTTTTAACAATTCATGTACGAAAAATTAAGTTTAATTTTTTTCTTGAAAAAGATGAACAAATTGAATTTAATTTAAACTTAAGTATAAAAAGAGAAGTCGAACATTTTAGATTAATAATTGCTAAAGAGTTTGCTATTGAGTTTGATAAGTTTGAAACCAATTATTTTAATTTCATTTGTTTACTTAATATTAAAGTTGACAGTCAATTATTTCCAAATATAACTTCAGAAATTAGTAACATTACTCAAAAAATATTTTCTTTTATTACTTATGAATATCAGGTGTCTTTATATTCAAATACTTTTAAAAGTAATTTGAATAGTTTTCTTAGTGATAATTGATTTAAATTACAATTTAATTATTATAGTGATATTGGTTTTGCCTTGGATGATACTTTTAAAATAGAAAGTGACTACCAATGAGGGCAACAACTCCTTTTTATTATAAATTCGCAATTAAAAAATAATTATTTTTCCAATCTTAATCTTTTACAAAATAAATTTTTAATAATTACTTTTCATAAAAGTTTTATAGCAAACGAGAACTGAAACATTCCCTTATATATATTCTTAATTGATGACTCCTATGCTAATAAAATTCAAATAACTTTATTTATAAAAGTAAATTTCCCTAATATTTTAATTATTTCCCTAAAAAATAACTTAAGTAATAATTTTAAACTTCATTTACTAAATCAAAAACCTTGTATATTAATTGAAAAGGTAAATATCTATAGTAATTATAATTTAGATAAATATAAGAATATTTCTGTTATTAATATTAATGAAAATTCATGAAATTATGAATTAGAAAAAAATATTAATGAAAAAATAAAACGAGTAATGTTAAAAAGAATTCAATATTCAATTGTGGTATTTAATTTTTATATCCAAGAAAAATTTTATAGTATTAAATCTATTTTGTGAGCATTTCAAAAAACATTTATCAAAAAATATAATTTAAATTTAGAATTTTTAGATATTGATGAATGTTCTATAATTAAAAATCATATTTATGAAAAAATATTATTAATAAATCAATTACTACCTATTCCTAATTACGAGTTCCCTATTATCCTTTTATATATAAAAAACCCTTTGATATTTCAAAACAAATTTAAAATTCATTTTATTTACTAATAAAAACAATACTCAAAATTATAATTGAATCAATTTGTGAATTTCTTTATTTAAGAAAATGATTAATACTAATATTAAAAGTATTAGTCATATATATAAAATAATACAATCAATCATGACAATTTAATGTTAATTTCCCTTACATTTTTATATAAAAAACATCTTTGAGGATAAGTTTAAAGATGTTTTTTATATAAAATTAATAGTATAAATAAAAAACAAATATGAAATCATTTATTTTTAATAAATTTAATAATGATCATTTAGTTAAATAATCATCAGAAAGATAAATCTTAACTTTCATTATATTTTTGGTAAATAAGAATTAAATTTAATATAATCTATTTCTGCATCTTTAAATTGAGTTTCTAATTTTATAATTTCTTTTTTTATAGTACTATCTAATTCTTTATTGGGAAAAATCATTTTTGTAAAATCATTATTATTAAATTTTTTATCAATTGTTTTTTCAATGATATTTTGAATACAAATTGTTTTTATTATAAATGGTTTATTATCATTATCTTCAATTTCTTTTCTTATTTTTTCAATTTCTTCATTAGTATGTTGTATTCCTATTTTTCTTTTGGGCATATTTTTTGATTCTCCTTCTATATTTAATTTAATAAAAATCTAATATAAATATTAATCTATATTAAATTAAGATGTTTATTAAACCATTAATTAATGATTTTCCAATCCTTAATTAGTAATTTTAAGGTTTATTTTAAATTACAAATATTATTTATAAGTTTTTTATTCATTATTTTGAAACAACTATTATATTTAAAATAATAGGTGTATAATTTAGTTAAAATTTATAGTGGTGTTTTCATGATAACTTTACAGCAAAATCAAATTAAAGAAATTAGCCAAATCATTGCTAATGGCGAAGTGGTTGCTTTACCAACAGATACAATTTATGGTCTTGTTTGTAAATTTGATGATGACAAAGCTATTAATAAAATTTATCAAATTAAAAAACGTGATTATAGTAAAGAACTGCCAATTTTAGTTGCTAGTTGAGAGCAAGCTAAAAGCATTGGTATAATTAGCGATCAATTACAGTCATTTTTAATAAATAATTTTAGTGCTGGTAAAGTTACTGTTATAGTTTTAAAACAACCTAGTTTAAACACATCATATTGAATAAATAAAAAGACAATAGCAATTAGAGTTAGTGCTTCACATTTTATTCAAAAATTAATTAAATTAACAGGACCTTTAGTAGCTACAAGTTGTAATTTAAGTAATGAACAACCAATTAACGATTATCATAATATAAACTTGCCTAATTTAAGGTATAGAGTAGCAGGTGAGATTTTAACAAATAAACCATCAACTATTTTTAATAGTTTTAATGATAAAATTATTAGATAATAATTAGATAACAGTATTAAAAAAGGAGATAATACTATGAATTGATGAATAATTTTAATTATTATTGCGTGCACAACAATATTGATTTTATTAATTGCACTAATTTTATTAATTAAAAAAATAAACAAAAGAAAATATTAAAAATTACTAAAGATATAAATACTTTATATAAATGCTTAAAATTAAAAAAAATAAATACTAAAGAATTACCAGTCTCAATAGAAAAAATTAAAGAAGATATTTATTATAGTGACAAAGTCATTTTGGGAAAGTATGAAGAACTTAATAAGATTTCTGGCCAAAATATTTTGCTAAAAACTGAATATAGTGCTGCCAAAAAATTATTTTTACGTTATAAAATTAAAGACGTTAATCTTATCAAATCATCAGATTTTATACCTTTAAATCAAATAGACTTGTTAATTTCACAAAATAATCTTTATTTTATTGATTCTTTTGAACTACAAATAATACCATTAGTTGATGTTAAAAGTATTACATTTTTTTGAGAAAAAAATAATTATATAAAAAATAAACAAAAATATATTGGTATTGAAATTAATTTTCAAAATAAACGTTTATTTTTTCTTTTTAATAAATATGAAGAAGCAATTAGTTTTGTTGTTCATGTTATTAGTTTATAACAATTATTATTTAATAATTAAAAATTTTGCTTTTTTTGTGAAAATGATATAATTATACAAAATATATTATTAGGAGCAAAATTATGTCAAAAAAACACTTTAAATTTAATATTTGAAAATTTATTCAATTTACTGGCTTTTTTTTAATTACTTTAGGAATTATTTTTTCTTTTTCTTCTTTTAAAGTTAGCCTATTGTTATATTTTGGTTTAGTATCAGTATTAATAGGTTCTATTAATATTTTAATTTACTATATTTTTATTGGAACAAATAGTTATAAAAAATATTCAAGAAAACAAAATAATAATAAGTTAATAATCAAAAATAATTAAGAAATATAAAGTTAAAACTAAGAAGATTAGTTTTTTCGAGAGAATAATAGGTGAAAAACTATGAGAAAAATATTAAAAGTATTTAAAGCGATGTTTTTAACGAGCATTATTTCTTTACTACTTATTGCATGTGATAAGGTAAATGATGCAAATCAAAAATATGTTGATATTAGTAATATTAATATGGAAGTTACTAATGCTCCTGTTGAATTAAATAAAGATATTTATAATATAGCTTTAATTAAATTTAAAACTAAAGTACAAACTGAAATTAGTAAATTAGTTCCAGAAGGAAAAAAGCCAGAAAATGGTACTGATTATAAAATAACAATTCTTAATCATAATGATATGTATGCTAAAATTAATAAATTTGAATCACTTACTGTTAATGTATCTGCTTCAAATAATAGTAATATTTTAAAAGGTAGTTTTAATGCTTGTGTAAAATTAGTACCAAAGGCTAAAGACATTAGTAATATTAATATTGATAAGCAAGAAGAAAAAATTAAAATTAATACCACTACTTTTGGTGAAGCAATTGCTTTACGTTGTTTATCATTAATTGAAAGTAAAATTAACGCTATTGTTCCAACAGCAAAACAAGATAGTGACTATGTTGTTAATGTAGAAGGTCATACTTTATCAGAATCTATTAAAACATTTGATGATGTTCATATTAATGTTAATGCTATTGAAGATGATTATCATTTTTTATTACATGGTAGTTTTAGTTTTTTCTTAGCCTTTGCTAAAGATTAATTTATATTATTTTGGGTAATAAAAAAGATAACTTAATTTTCATTATTATCATAAAAATAAAGTAGTATAGTATGGGGTAAGCATGTCAGAAGTAGAAAAGTTATTAACAATGAATTATGAAAATGTTTGTAATTTTTTAAAAAATAAATATGGATGTATTTCAAAAAATTATTTTTCAGATGCAACAATGTCTAAGAAATCACAAGGAATAACAAGGGGAAAAGAAGGTTTATATATTCATCATATTGATGAAGATAAAGCAATTTTATTATCTACTCCCAAATGAGCTCAAAAGTCACCATTTGCCTATCAATATGCTGATCGATTAGTTTATTGTAATTTATTAGAACATTTGGTTTTACATATTAAAATTTTTGAATATCCTCATCCAAATAAACATAATTTTATGGAAGTTGGTGTTGGTGGAATTTATGTTTTTATTGTTCCTGAATTAAATGATATTTATAGTGGTATTCAATATAAACAACCATGAAAACAGAAAGTTGCTGAAGTTGTTTTACCATTAAAAGAAGATTATTTTAAATGTATTAAAAAATTAGTAGAACTTGGGTTTTCTTATCCTTTGCTTACTTCTTTTAATCATCAATTTGGTACATGAAATAATAGAAATAATAATAAGTTATATGAAGAAATGAAAAAAATGGGTGTTAAACAGTAACTTTTTTTATTGTTATTTAATCATAAATAAAAAATGTTAGTAAGTTACCAACATTTATTTTTATTAAGTTTATGAAAAAGTTAATTGACAATGATTTTCATTAATTATTGGTAATTGTTCACTATTAATACTTGTTATATCGTTGTTTCTTAATAATGGAGTTCTTTCAGATATTTGTTGTTCGTTATTACTTTCAACATTAATATCAGAAATATTTGTTGGAAAACATTTATCATAAATATTTGAAATGGAAGTGCTAATTCCATACCCTAGTTTAGAGCCTAAAAATGCTCCAATAAAAGTTGAACCTGTTATACCAACCATTAGTCAAAAGAGTGCCATTCCTGCTTCTGGATCATGGAAAGCTTCCTTATTTTTTGAAATTAAATCATAATAAAAATAACTTATGTCACTTAGTGCTGTACTACCACCTAATATTCCGCCTGTATATGTAAAGTATTTTTGAATTTTTTTCATTTTTTCTCCTTTCAAAATAAAAAACTATTTATTTTAAAATTAAAATAATAGTTTAAAAACTTGTATGAAGTTTTATATTTTAATTTTAACATAAGATTTTTTTGATAAAAATAAGACAAAAATTACTATTAATAGTTTATTGTAAATATATAATTTTCTATATTAATAAAAGAAATTTATTAAATTTATAAGGGCGGTTGTCAAAGTTACGAAATAATTAATTATTATATTAGTAACTTATTTCCAAAAATGAATTATTTGAAAAATAATGAAAATTAGACAAAATTACTCTCTTTAACCCTTAAATTTAAATTTATATTCGACGTATTTTAAAAAATATACATTTAAAAAAATAAAAATTATTCTCAAAGTTATTAAGGAAAAAGACAAGAAATAATCTTGTCTTTTTTTTGTAATTGTAAAATTTTAAAATTTTTAATAAATCTCTTTAATACTATTATCAACACGTGTTAAGGAACTAAAAAAGTGAACTACAACACAGTTGTTAAAAATAGTAGCTAGCATGTGGACTTGCATGGATAAATAAAAAGTGGAGTGATACCTAATAAAATATACTAACCAGTAATGGTAATTCTTGGGGTGGGAGCGAATTGGAAACTAGTATATATAGACCCGTGGGGGAACATACTATTATTCTTTATTTAACCAACCTTGCCACTACCAAGTGAGCAAGTGTTGGTTTTATTTTTTATTTTTTTTGAAAAATTTATTTTTGAGCCCAGAATTTCTGGAATAAATAAAACTAATAGTAGTATTATTAATAATCTAAAAATCAAAATATATGTTCTTTATGCTAGAAGCAACAGAACATATTAGGAAGGGATTATTATGCAAATAGAATTTAAAAAAGAACAAATTGTTAAAGATAGACTACAATCTATTCTTATTGATTATGGTGAATAAAAATTACAATGTCCAAAATGAATGGTTAAAAATAATAGTTTTATTGCTGATGATAAATATACATATTGAGTTTTTAATTTAGAAAATATTAAAAGAGAATTAAGTGGTAATGAATTAATAAAATTATTAGAACCATATATTAAAGACCAAAAAATAACTGTTAATAAACCAATCGCTCCAAAAGAATATTATCTTAATGATATAAAACTTGAACCATTAATATTTTATGAACAGCATAATAGTTGATTTATGTGTGAAATAACAGATAACAAAACAAACATTACTAATCCTTGTTTTAAATATAACATTACGTGAGAAGAAAACAGAAAAGGTTTTAAAATAAATAATCCATATAAACATGATGATTTACCAATTAATTATATAATTACTTCTTATAAGGAAACTTCAACTCATAATGAAAAAGTATTTTTGTTGAACATGTAAACAAAATAAATTAGATTATTTATTCTTTAATACTAATGATATAAAAATAAGAAAATATTTTTTAAGAGATAAAAATAGTAAAGCAATTTGTTATGACTGTATTTTAAATATTAGGTTAAGTAGGAGGTATAAATATGGATAAAGAATACTTAAGTAAAAGAGGAACAATTTGCATAACGGACAGTGATAATATTGAATTTAAAATAGGACTAATTCAACTGATTGATGATTTAAAAAAAGATAATTTAGTTTGTGGTCATAAAGAATTTATTGAAGAATGTAAATATTGTTGATGTAATTGTGATTTAGAAATTATTAAAACAGTTATTAGAGGTTAACTTAATTAATGCAATATGAGTTAATTATCGGTATTGACCCTGCTGGTATTGGTAATAACGGAATTGTTATATATTCAAATGAAACTAATAATATTGTTTTTAATGAAACATTTAAAACTAAAACAGTTTTAGAAAGTAAAAATTTGTATAAAGAATACTTTTTAACAATTAAACATCATTTTGATAATAAAAAAATATTAGTTATTGTAGAAAATTTCTTTTTAAGTTCAAAGCAATTATTAACTAATCCATTAGCAACTCCTAAAATTATTGGTGCATTAATGGTATTAGTACAAGATGTTTTTAACTGAGATTATTTCGAAAATCATCCAAAAAATAAAAGTAAAATAGAAGATTATAAAGGAAATATAAAATTTACAAAACATGAACAAGATGCTTATAAACATATTCAATATTATTTGGGCGCATCACTTTAACCCTTAGATTCATAATTGGATAACAAAGAACAAAGATTAAATTTATAAAAACTTTAGGAGGAAATAAAAAATGTCTAGATTATATATTATTGAAGAATTAATGGAAAGAACACAAGCTGATAGAATGGCACCTGGTTTTTATTGTGTATTTGATGGTAAGAATGCATTATATAATATTTCACATTTACACGATAAATTTGGTGGAGATGTAGATTTATGTGGTTCTTGCTTAAGAAAATATGATAAAGGTCAAATAAAAATTTAATTCTAAAGTTAAAACTTAATAAAACTCTCGTAGATAGTCTAATTATGCGTACTATTATTTAAAAAATCATAAAAAAATATTAATTTTTGATAATTATTTAAGGAAATTATAAACATGAAAGATAAAACAAATTATGTCAAATTAACAGTAAAACTAAGTAATACTATTGAAGCAAAATATTACGAAAAAGGTAATAAAGAATTATATTATAGTGTTCGAGGTCAGTGAAATGGATTAAACTATGTTACTTTAATTTTTAATAACCCAAAATTTTATAAACGATGTATTTTATTAAACAAAAACGATGAAATTATTGTAACTGGTCAAATTTTTAATACTTTAAACATCCCTAAAAATCGTGCATTTTGTTCAATTAATGTTAAATGATTTAAAAAATGAAAGGAATAAATAATGAATAGTAATGAATACATGAAAAAAATAAAAAAAGCATTAAAAATAATTGAAAGTGATAGTTATAAAGAAGAACTAAAAAAACATAATGAAATCATTGAAAAACATAAAATTAATGAAAGTAATAAATAATGACTAGATGTGATTATGTAGATAATATAGGAAAAGGATGTAAAACTTTAACTAATAAAAAACCAAACCCAAATAATAACATGCGTTTATATTGTTATTTTTGTCAAGATATAGTAGATGCTATTAATGAAAAAAAGAAAAGAAAATTATATTAATGAATATAAAGAAAAAATAATTAATTATATTAAAAAACAACAAAAATTCTATAATGGTACAGAAATAGATTTAGTACTTGATATTTTATTACAAAAAATAATTAATGGTGAATTTAATAATGAATAAATATAAAAATGTAATAAAAGAATCTGATTAAGTAAAAATTGATGTATGAAATGTTTAGAAATAATAGTTAATAATTTAACTAAAAATAAGGAGAAATAAATAATGATTATATTGCCTACTTTGTTTGAAAATAAAGATGAAATTGAAATATTATCACCATTTCCCAAAGCAATTCATACAAGTAATGATATTCGAGCAATTATTTTAAGATTATACCCAAATGTTAAATCAAAACACATAATTGTTTCTGATCCCGAAAGTAATGTTGCATTAATAGTTGGTGATAATGATGTTTATCAAGGTTGAATTAAAGTAACAATTAAAAAATTAGAAATAGAAAGAGAATAACCATGACTAAACGCGAATTTTTAATTAAATGAAATGTAGATGAAAAATTATTTTTTATTGATAATGTTGAATTTTGTACAAGTGACACATGTGTAATGTTTAATTGAAATGATAATTATTTAATGATTGATTATTATTCAGAATACATGAATAAATTTATAGAACTATTAAATGATTTAAAACAAATTAAAGGAGAATAAATAAATGCAGAAGGAAAAAATTAAAATTAGAAATTATGAATTTGAATTAAATTCTTATGTAGTAGATTCCTTATTGGAAGTTATAAGAGAACTGATAAAAACAAACAAAGGAGAATAAATTATGTTAGATGAAATTTTAAAAGTAATTTTTGATAGAACAGATAAACAAGAATTAATTTATATGATATAAAGATTAATTCTTGTTACTAAAAATCCATCAGAAACAAAAAAATGACTTATTAAAGAATTTGATAAAAATCATTATGTTTTAGAAAAATTATTGAATATGAACGGAGAAGTTAAATAATGCCAAATGAAAATACACAATCAAATTATACTTTAACTAAATTAATTAGAACTGGAATAAGTCTAATTTGTGCAATGATAGGTACAAGCGCTTATTATGGTCAAGTAATAAGTAATCCATTATTAGGTTCAATTAATAGTTTATTATTTGGTAAAAAATTAGGTTTAGATATATGAAATTTAAATCAAAGACCAAATACTAAAACTAAATTAATTAATAGTAGTAAAAAAATATTACTAGGTTTAGGAACAGTTGGTTTAGCAAATTATAGTAAATGAACAGAAAATAATATTAATCCTATTATTCCAACAACACCAACTCCAATAACTACTACAACTACAACAGAAGGTCCTCCATGATTACTATTAAATAAACAAGAAAATCAGTCATTAATGGATTGAGATACATATATTAGTTTAAATGCTTATGGTATTTCAAATCTTATTAGTGGATTAACTGAATTAATACCTAATAAATTTGAAACAATAAGAAAGATTTGTAATATGGCTACTGGTGGA
Source organism: Spiroplasma endosymbiont of Lasioglossum villosulum (assembly GCF_964020195.1). Lineage (NCBI taxonomy): Bacteria > Bacillati > Mycoplasmatota > Mollicutes > Entomoplasmatales > Spiroplasmataceae > Spiroplasma > Spiroplasma endosymbiont of Lasioglossum villosulum. Next base: position 1,425,021 of record NZ_OZ026539.1, on the reverse strand, counting down.
TGCTTAATATCAAGTGGTGTAGCAATGGGTATTAATAATGATTTTAATAATGCTTATGCAATACCTACAATTGTTGCTGGTGCTACTGAAATTATTCATAATTTATTACCTATGGAAACTACACATCATAATGAAGAAATGCAAGAAACATCATTTAATGATGAAACTGCAAGATTAGTAAATGATAATAGATTCACAATTAATAGTGAAACAACTAGTCAATATGGTAGTGATAATATGAGCGAAGTACCATTAAATCATGATAATGCTTCATTAAATTGAGATTATAATCACATGAATTTATAAAGGAGGTGAATAATTTATGAATAAAGAAAAATTACTTGAATATTATAATAATGAAATAAAAACATATAACGAGCAAATAGAAGAATTAGAAAAAAAACTATCTGTATTAGTAGAAGTTATAAGTAATTCACAATCAATGATTGAAAGAATTAATAAAGGTGAATTTAATGAATAAAGATATGGAAAAAGATTTAAAAATTATAAAAGGAAAAGAAAAAACGCTTAAATTTGGTTATGAAAGATTAAATGAAGCATTAGATTTAAGAAATAAATTAGTTAATAGATATGAAGATATTGCAACTCCAAAACAACATGAATTAAGTAATAAATTAAATAAAAAAATTGATAATATTATTGAATTTATTTTAAAAAATGAAATCGGAAAATAAACAATTGAAAGGAAAATATTCAAATGAAAGAATTTTTACATGAATTAATAATTATTGGAACAAGTGTTGGAACATTAATTTGCAGAGAAATTATTGTTTTATTAAAAAGATTTATCACAACTCCAAAACATGTTAGAGCAAATAACAAAATTATAAAAAATCAAAAAAAATTAGCAAAGTTAAATGAAAAGATTAATAAAGAAAATAAATAAAAAAGTGGTGATGTAAATGTTAGAAAATGAAAATAATGTTCAACAAACAACTGAACCTTTAAATGAAAATAATGCTTCTTCACAAGAAATAGAAAATAAAGTTAATGAAGCAGAAAATAAGTTAAATAAACTTAATCAAGAAATTAAAGAAAAAGAAATGATTAATATATTTAAAAAATATCAAGTTAAAACTGAATTTTATGATTTTTTAAAATTTAAAACAAGTAATATAGAAAATTCAAAAATTGAAGAAACTATTAAAAAAATGATTAAAGAACAACCAGTATTTAAACAAACAATTAATACAGGTGGTAATAAACAAATAATTATTAATAATAAACCAAATGATAAAGAAAATTTTTTAATTAATTATAAAAAGAAAAATTATTTATAAACGAAAGGAAGAAATAAAATGTTAGTACCATTTAATCAAAATTTAGACAATATAGAGAGATTAGTAGAAGCACCAGAATTTATAGAGTTTTTTAAAATTTCAAATAGTCCATGGGCAAACTTTTTTCCTACTGAAATTGTTGACTCAGTAAATATTGAGTTTATTGTTAAAAAACCAAAAAAACTGGAAGTAAAAATTATTGCTTGGGATGATAAAAGTAAAAGATATGAATTACCATATGTTGATACAGATAAAATTAGTAAAAAAATAACTAAAAAATATCTTGCAGGAGAAATTATTGCAGATGTAGATTTAAAAGCAAATAATGGACAAAATTTATTAGATAGTATGCAATATGAAGTTGCAAATGATTTAGCAGATAAATTGGCAATTGATGATACACAAGCAATTGCAAAATTTGCTACTAAAATCGATATTGAAGATACAACACCAGTAGGCTATTTAAAATCAATGTTATCTGCTTGAAATACTTTGTTTCAATTTAGAAACATTGTAAATAGTAAATTTTTTATTACTAATGGTCTTTATGATAGTTTAGTTTATTTAGCAGATAATAAAGGTTTAATTACCGATAATCAGTTGGCACAACAATTACGTTTAAATGGAAATAATTTATATGTAAAAGGTGTATTATGTGAAATCGTTCTTGATGACTATATGATTTTTACTAATGATAAAAATGAACAACAATTAATGACCTTTATTTTAGCAACACCAAGAGCAATGAAAAGATACATGATAGAAAATACAGTTATTTATGTAGATTTTATTAAAGACGATAAAGCAGGAAGAGCATATAAAGTTGCTGGTGAAGCAATACCATATATTTCTAATAATGAAACAACATCACGTTGAATGTTATGTGGAATTATTAAAACAGAAAAAACTGATTTAAAAACTAAAATTACAAGTTTAACAACTGATATTACTGCAAATGTTAATAACAATAATAGTGAATTAAATACACAAATAAAAAGTACTAATGAACTTAAATCATTAAATCCAAATTTAACAAATCCAACTATTAAATATTTTAGTGATGCACAAGGAAAAACTAATGTAAGTAATCAAAAACAAAAAGCAGGTGACTTATATATAACTATTACTGCAAATGTTAATGACTTAAATTATAAAGGAACAACAAATCCAATTAAAATAACTCTTAAATAAAGGAAATTAATATCATGCCAATTGGTACAACTAGTACAGCAATACTTTTAAACATAAATAAACCAAAACATACTAGAACAAGTAACCAACAAGAAAATAAAAGTTTTTGATGAGAAATTTTAGAAATGATTGGTGTACAAGTTATAGCAGTAGCACTTGCTCCTTTTACTGGTGGATTAAGTGAAAGTTTTGCACTTGGATTAGGTGCAAGTGATTTAATTGCTAGTATTAGTGCTGTTGGTGTAGAGTTTTTAACTGATTTTACTATTAATCAAGTTTATGATTATTTAAAAGGAAATGTAACACCATTAAATACTTTTTTTAATATATTACCAGCATTTGCTGGACTTAATAAAATTAGTCGTGGTTATCGTACAACTAAATTTATTAAGTTAGTACAAAAAACTAAAACATTAGAACAAGTTGGTATTAAAGAAGCAAAAAATTTACAAGAAATTATTAGTCAAGTAAGTGGAAAAGAAATTTTAACAGATAAAATTATTGGTAATAAACGTTATTTATTTAATTATAGTTTTGCTCCTAATCGTGAAACAATAATCCAAAATTTGGGTTATGTTGCTGAAAGACAATATAAAAATAATTTTCAAAAATTAGAAGCACAAGAATTAAAAGATTATTTATTATTACAAAATACATTAATAAAATTAAGTCCACAATTAACTCCTAAATTTAAAATCAAAGATATTGAAAAAGCAAATAACTTTTTAAAAAAATATAATACTGATTTAAAAAAAGTACTATCTATGAACCAACATGATTGATTAAATTTAGTTCATACAATACATACAGAAAATAGATATGGAAAAACTTTAATTTTAGATTTACAAAAAATTCGTGCTAATGCTATTAAATTTAATTTTAAAAATAGTTTAATTCATAAGATTGTTTTAAATGCAAATAAAATTTTTAAGTATTTTGATATTAGATTTTATTTAAAAAAAGGTTTAAATAAATTTTGAAAAGATACTCCATATTTTGAAAAATTACGAGAAAGTATATATAAATTACAAGAAAAATTTGAAAAGTTAGAAAAACAAGCATTTGAAAAAATTAATAAATTAAAAGAAAAAGCAACTGATTTATTTACTAGTGCAGAGAAAAAAGCAATTAAACATGCACAATTAATTCCATTAAATTCCCCAGTATTTATGGGTTGTAAAATTCAACCTTTATCATTAGATAAATGTGCAATTACTATTTATCATCGCAATCTTAAATATAAACCAATTACAGTTGTTGATAGTATTCTTAAAGCAGAAACTTTTGTTACTCAAATACATCCATTCCATTGATATCGTTGATATAGTGGTTGATACATTGGTTATGGAGTTAATTAAAATAAATGATTAAAAGCAATAGCATTTACTCCACCAGTGGTGCAACAAGTAATTAGAGATAGTTTTAAAGTATATAGAGAAATATTTAGAACTATTAGAACTTATCATAAAGTAGTAAATGTTATTAATAATCCTATTGAAAATATTAATAAATCATTTAAAACTGTTGGTTTAAAATTTTCAGTTAATACTTTATTTGGAACAGGATTATTACATCATTTAGAAAAATTTGCATATAGTCAAGTTGTAGAAAAAGGTAAAAAAAAGTTATAAAAAGAAATTATCCATATATCACATAGAAAAACTAAAACAAAAACTAAGCATTATAAAAAAGCATTTTTTAAGGAATGATAAATTATGATTAATAAACTTTGAACTGATGTCAGTCTTGAAAATTATAATAACTGATATCCATTAACTGGAAAAATTACAGAAACTCCACAACAATATATAAATACATGACCTAATGTTAATGATTGATTTATAACTTTTGCTATTCGCGCTCAAAATGATATTAATGCTTATTTTGATTTTATTTTATCTAAATTTCCTTTCGATAGTTTTAAAGATGAATTAATTAAAGCAACATTAAGAGATATAGTTTATGTTATGGTTGAACATTGAGTATTTAATCGTACACCAATTGAATTTAATGTTGATGCTACTATTCAATTTAATAATGGTAATCAATTTAGTGCAAATAGTACTCCTACAATTAATGTTTGAGATTTAGCACCTAGTAGAATGAAAATATGAGCAAGATTAACAGAATTAAAACAAATATTTTCAAGTTATAATGATAATGAAATAGATATTGAAAAAATTGACTTAAAAGCATTTTATACTAGAAATCAAGTTGATGAATTAATTAAAGAACAAAAAGAATTTACATTATTAAAACAAATTAAATTATATGATGATTTAGTTGATGATAATGAAAATGAAATATATAGAGGTCCTGTTAGTAAATTTATTAATAAAGGTTATGTTGCAACAGATTATGATAAAGAAACTGAAACAATGATTTTAGATTGACCTGATGAAATTGGTACATTACCACCCGAAGCATTACAAAATAATCCACAAATTGGTGATTATACACATGCACCGACTTGTGATTTTTCTGCTAAACAGCAAAAACGAATTACTACAAATGAAAATGAAATTACCAAATTAAATAGTGAATTAATTAAAGCAAACGAAAATATTAATGATGTTAAAAATAATTGATTTAATATTGAAACTAGTCCTTTATGAAAGAAAGTTGAAAATAATAATATAGAAACATTTAAATGATATTTTATTAAAATCAGTTATCAATATTCAACAGAAAATGACTTTATGAAATTTTATAAAGTAATTAAAATTTATTTAAATAATGTTTTTAATGAATTTGAATTGTTAAATGTTGATTCCATGACTTATAAAGAACAAATCTCAAATAAAAATATTTTAAATATTGGAACTATTTACTATGACAATAGAAATAAAAAATTTAGTGGTGGAGGTAATTCTTATCCTGAACGTGGAAAAATTAATTTAATTGGTAATATAGAAGAAATATATCAATATCAAGGAATAGATACACCAATTGAATTTATAGCAGAAGAACATACTGAAAGTGATTATTACACAAAACTAGAAACTAATAATTTATTAGATAAAAAACAAGATAAATTAACTGTTGGTTCAAATATTAATATTGATGAAACTAATACCATTAGTGCAAATTTAACTAATTATTATAATAAATCAGAAATTGATAAAAAATTAGAAGATACAAAAGAATTATTTCCAATTGCTTTTTATATGAATGCTATTGGTAAAGAAATTCCTACTTTAGAAACTAATGATAAAACTATTGTTGGTGGTATTAATGAGTTAAAAGAAAAAATAAAAGATAAAAAATTTTCAAATGATTATTTTAAATATAATACTGAAACAAATCAAATTGCATTACATGATGAAGAAAATTCATTACTTTGTAAAGATTTATTAGAAAATAATGAATATAAATTATTAAAAACTCAAAATAAAAAATTATTACAAGCCATTAATGAAATATTAGAAAAACAACCAACTCCAACTCCAAGTATAAATAATTGAAAAGAAGTAGGAACAAGAGAAAAAAATAAATGAGATAATTGACAAATTACTTATGATTTTCAAGAGAATAAACATTATAGAGTTTATTATTCTTGAAGTATATATAATCCAGTTTATACTATTCAAGAATTTATTATAACGGATAACAAAATTGCTGGTGTACAAATACAAACCTTTAATGATAGTGCTAATATAGTAATTTTATCAGTTCAACATGCAAAATGGATTACTATTTATACTGGAAAAGGTAATTTAAAAGGTAATGTATGAAAATTAGAAGAATTACAGGAATAAGATTATGTTTTTTAAAATTATAAAAATTATTTTAGGTTTAATAGGAGTTATATTATCATCAGCTATTGCTGGTTTAATTATATTTATTATTATAAAAATTGTATTTAAAATTAATCAAATATTTTAAAAAAAGGTGGTGAATATTATGTTAGGTAGATTTTTAAGAAAAGATAAAAGCACTAATAATGAAGAAAAAACTAAATTAACTTTTTTAAAAGGTAAAAGTACACATGCTTCTATTTTAAGTTATTTTGGTTTTAATGATTTTAATCATGAAACTTATTTCACTGATTTTGTAGCAGAAAATAACGCTAATTTATATAATGCTCCATTAGATATTAATAATGAAGTTATTACGAAATATTTAATTCAACAAGAATTTTATAGAAAAAATTGAAATTCTATTTTTAAATTAAGTAAATTAGGAATTAGTGGTTATTTAATTTTTATTGCTAATGATGATTTATATTTTCAAGTCGTTGATATACAACAAAGAGTTTATGATATTACTAGTAAATTAATTCAATGCACTATTTTTTATGATAGTTATGAGCAAAATGCACAAATGGTAAGATTATTTGAAATTTATACATTAAATAATGAACAAGTAACTATTAATCGTGCAATTTATAGTATTAGTGATAATAAAAAACAATTTCCATTAGATTTTAAATCATTCATTAATAATCCCAATTTAGAACAAGAACAAATATTAAATATTAATTATATTCCAATAGCAATTATGAGAAATAAAGCAAATGAACTAGCAGATTGTAATAAAGTAATGGATAAAATTAAAGCATTAGATGTTATTTATGAACAAATTGTTTTAGATACAATTTTAAATTCACCCAAATTTATATTTAGTCAAACTTATGGAAATGTACAATCAACATTAGAAGAAGCAGTAAGAACTTTGGTTACTAAAAACTACATATTTAAAAGTGGTGGAGATAATAATGAACAAAACGAAAATATCAATATGACAAATAGTAATTTTAAAGGTAAAAATTTAACTGATATATACGATTGAAATGTTAATGAAATATTTAAACGTTGTGGTATTCATATACCAAGTCAAAAGAAATCTGCACAACAATCAATTTCAGAAAGTACAGCAGTAAATATTTCAACTATTAATTATATTGAACAAAAATTATGATAATTTAATATTGATATTCTTAAATTTATTCAAATATTAGTACGTGTAGATAAAGATTTATTAAATAGTAAAACCTTTAATATTAATGATGAACAAGAAATTAATAACTTAACTGTTAAATTAAAATTATTTAATCCAGAAAATAACCAATTAATAGGAGATAACAATGGACAACAGCAAACCACAAACGAAGTTTCCACAAAAACAGAAGCAAACTAAACTTAATCAAGCAGAAGTAGAAAATGATTATTTAATTGATAATATTCCTTATGATTTTACTAATATGATGCGTGCTACTAGTGACCCAGATATTAATAGAGCATACGATGAATTTAAAAAAAGAACAATTTATATTTATGAAATTGAACGTTTATTTAAAAATAATGAAAATAATACTTTAAGATTTTCAGAAAATACTATTAAAATTGGTTTTATTGATATTGATAAAGTATTAAAAACTATTGCTGTTGAAACATCAGACTTTACTATGCAATTAAATCAAAGAGCAAGTACTAATATTAATGATAATACTATTGAATATAGTATGACTGATATTAAAAATTTAATATTCCAAGAAATAAATTTATTAAATCAATTTAAGTTATATGCAGTTAGTATAAATGAACCATTAACTGAAAATAATATTGATAACTTATATATTATTAATAATTATTCACAACCTTATCAAAATCCAAAAACAAGAAGTACTAAAAGTATAACTATTATTAAAATTAAAGACTTTAAAACAAGAGATGGTTATCCAATCATTATTAAATTACAAAAACCATTAGATAAGGATACAAAAGTTACTTGTTTAAAAATTAAAGCCCCTAGAAGCATGATTTTCGGCAATATAAAAGTACTTGGTGAAGTTGATAATATGGAAGTATACCCAAAATTATTTGTTAAAGATAAGATAGCATTTCCACTGTTATCAATGCCTATTGAAACTCAACCAAAAGTTAGAATATTACAACAATGATTTAGTGAACAAATATTACCATGAAATTTAGCAAAACAATTTATTGGACAAGAAAAATCAGTTTTAGATTTAATTGCTATTGGTGGTGGAAGTGAAACAAGAAAAGAAATTATTAATAATGCAAGAGTAACTAATGCTAAAATTGGTAAATATGATGGACCATCACCAATACCGAAAAAATTAGCTGATTTTGAAATGAAAAAGAATGAACAATATTTATTATATAGTCATCAAGAACCAAACCCACCATATCCAAGCAGAAATATTGTTATTGAATTATCACAGAATTTTGATGATGTTGAACTAGAAATAAATGATAAACCACCAATTGATAGTTTGCAAAAAGTATTATTAGATATGTTAACTTATACATATACCTATAATCGTAATTTTGATGGAATATCTTTTAAACAAGGTGATGAAAATTTTGATATTACAAAACTTCGTGCTAAATTTGAAAATCAAAAGCCCGATGATGTTATTACTAATTTATTTAAACAATGAGAATTAGATTATCCAAATTATATAAGTTTGCCACAAGTTAAGATATTTAAACAAATAGTAATTATGTTATCTAAATATATTTATTCAATACTATCTATTAATAAAGGTTTAAATGATGATTTTAAACTATTATTACCTTATTATTTTGAAATAAAATCAAATCCTATACATTCTACACCAGATAAAGTTTGAGAATTTAAAGATGCAAAAGTTGTATTAAAATCTGAATATTTTGATTTTTCAGATATCAATAATATTAAATTGAAAAATAATGATATTAGTCAAAATGAATTATTTAAACTAGATGATAATCAATTTAACTGATTATCTATTACAAATGAAATTGAAAGTAATAATATTCCATCATTAATTCCTGCTGATTGAACATTAGGTAATGGAGAATATGGTAAATATTTTACAAGAGCAATTATTAATAAGAATAAAATTAAAAATGCTTTAAACTTATATGGTTCAAATAAATCTCAATTATTTTCTAAATTAGAATTTTATAAAGAAATTTTACAAATTGATAATAATAATGAATTTGAATTACAAATTGAAAATCCAATTAATAACTTAAATCGGATTGAAATTAGTGGTATATTTGGTGCCGGAAATTATGATTTAATTTTAATAACCGATAAACAAGAAATAAGTTTAACTAATATTAATTTATTTGATAAATATAACGATAATATTTCATACATTAATTTGGAAATTTAATTATCAATTAAAATATCCTTTTGGATATTGACCATCTCATTTTAAATCTGTATTAATACGTTTATCTTTATCAAAATACAAATCTATTATGTGTTTATCATTAGTTTTTCTTTCTCATATTGTTGTTCCAGCCCCCCCAGTAGACTGTATAGTCATGTCCTAAATATGATTTATAACCATTAGTTTGATTATGTGCTAGTGAACCAATTATTAAACCAGTTATTCCACTTATTGCACCAGTTAGTGCTAATGCTAATGTTATTTTATTTAAATTTGTTTTTATTCATATTTTTATATTAAATTACTCCTTTTTTCCTTGATGTTACTTTTAAATTGTACTATTTTTCACTATTTTTACAAGTATACTTTTAAACGCAAAATAACGCCTAAATTAAAGGTGTTTATTTTGTGATACCTATACTATTAATTATATATAACTTGTTTATTATATTGTAAATATGAAAGTACTTTTTTTCGCAGTACCATTATTTTATTCATAATTACATTATTATGTGGATTATTGTGGATAAAATCAAGTAAAATAGATTATTAATATAATTTGTCATATTTTAACACTTTAAATTTATGCAATTTAAAATTAATAATTGGTACAGAAACAGATTAGGAGAATTTAAATATGAATTTTAATTATAAATGAAATTTTAGAGAACAATATGCTAAATTTGATAAATTAGTTTTAGAACATATAACAAAAAAATGAGAAAAATGAGATTGAAGAATAAAAAATACAAGAGATAAAAAGAAATATAAAATTGTTGATTATCAATATCGAACAAGAAAAACATTATATGGAATGGTGACTTATAAAAGAAGAATTTATGAATATTTTGATGAAAAATTACAAAAATGAGTTCGTATTTGTTTACTAGATGAAGAATTAGAATTACCTAAATATAAAAGAATTGGTGAAGATATTGAAGACACTATTATTGAAAATTTTGCAGATGGGAAAAGATATCGTGATATTTGTGCTATTTGTAAAAAAGCAGGTATTAGTGTTAGTACTGTTCATAGAGTTTTTAAAAATTTCGAAATAGTTGAAGCAAATCCAGAAAAAGTAAAACTAGAAAAAAATCAACCTATTTTTGTAGCAATTGATGATGGTCATCGAAAATTTTGAAATTTTAAACGTAAAGGTATAAAACACTCTATGCGATTAATAGTAACATATACAGATAATATTAATCACAAAATACAAAATAAAAGAGTAAAAGCAATTATTAGACCAACAAAAACAAAATTGGAGTTAAAAAAACTGCTGAATTTGTTAAAGAACATTGTCAAAAATTTTACGAAAATATTGAAGAAGCCAAAATTATTATTTGTGGAGATAGTGCAGGATGAATTAAAGAAGTTGCTGATTATTTAGGTGCACAATTTGTTTTAGATAAATTTCATTTAATTAGAACATTATATCTTGGAATAATGGCTGGAAATAAAGAAAAATATTTAAACGAATATAATCACTGTAAAAATTTAATTAATAATGGTCAATATGAACAATTAATTAAATATTTATATAAAGAATTAGATAATCATAAAAAATTAAAGAAACAGTATTTTAAAAATAATAAACAAGGCATTGAAAATCAAGGTGCAAAGTGAAATATAGGTTGTTTTACTGAAACTAATATTTGACATGTTTTAAAAGAAATGCTTGGTAATAGAACATATAATATTTTGATTTATATAAAAATGGTTATTTTTAAATGTAATAAGATAAATTTAGAAACATAATTTAATGAATGTAATAATTACTTATTATTTCACAATTTGCAATAGCATCTCAAAAATTATTATTTTTTATTTTTCTTTTTAAACCAATAATAAAGAATGTTAATGACAAAATTATAGACACAAAAATTGGAACTACAATTGTAGAAAAGATAACTGCAATTTTTAACCATAATAAAGAATAACTATAAGAATTATGAATAATATAACAACTTCCAAAATTTTTAAGGCAAATATTATTATTGGTTAATATGTAATATCAACTATATTTATTTCATAAAGTAAAACCGTTATATTCATATATTAAAGGTTTTGTATTTTTAAATAAATTATTGTTTTTAACAGTTACTACTTCTTTTCCATGAAATAAACCTAGTAATAATAGTAAAGTAATCACAATTAAAATAGTTAAAACAAATAATAATACAGTTACTAACTGTAATTTTTTAAGTGCTTTAATTTTCATTTTTAAATTCTCCTTAATTTTACTTTATAAGTTTAGCACTTACTAAATTTAATTATAAGTATTTTAGTTGAAATATATTTTAAAAAATAGTAATATAAAGTTACAATTTCATAAAAATCCAAATTATTTCTTGTCTAAAATATAATAAGACTATATAGATTTAATTTATTTCGGATTTTTGACAATATCCCAATTTATATTTTAGATTATAATTTTTTAAAATAAAAACAAAGTTTTTAAAATAAAATTTATAAATTATATTTTTATTTAGTTAATTTTGAACTATAAGAATGTTATTAACAATTAAAAAAATAATTTTTGAATAAATCTTTTATCTTTTTTCGTTATTTTTATTGTTATTTTATTGATTTATAAATTAAAAGGCGTAAAATTTCATATTAGTATATATTTTAAATTATTGAAAATATACGCATTAAAGATAAAGGAGTGTTTTTAGTGGAAAGTAGTAAAAATCTGTTTATTGTTAATCATCCTTTAATACAAGATAAATTAACAAGAATTAGAAATCACTTAACCCAAAAAAAAGATTTCAAAGAGAATTTAAGCGAAATTGCAACGTTAATGGCTTATGAAGTATTTAAAGATATTCCTCTTGATGAAATTGAAGTTGAAACACCCATTACTAAAGTTATTGGTAAAACATTAACCAAGACAATCATTCTTTCTCCGATTTTAAGAGCAGGATTAGGGATGACAAATGGATTTGAGTATGTAGTACCTAATGCAATTATTAGTCATGTTGGTCTTTATCGTGATGAAGAAACTTTAAAACCACAAAAATATTTTTTTAAATATCCTAAAAATATTAAAAATATAAGTGATGCATTAGTATTTATCTTAGATCCAATGCTTGCTACTGGTGGTACTGCTGATGCTGCTATTAAAGAATTAAAAAAAGTAGGTTTTAAAAACATTACTTTAGTTTCCATTGTAGGAGCACCAGTAGCTATTAAGAAAATTAATCATAATCATCCTGATGTTAAGATTTTTTTAGCAGCGTTGGATAAAGAATTAAATGATGATGGTTATATTGTACCTGGATTGGGTGATGCTGGTGATCGAATTTTTGGAACTAAATAAATATTTTAATGGAAAAAATTAGAAATAACCTTTTTCTTTCAATACTTTTTACAATGTTATGCTATTGATTATTAATTAATGTAGGATTAATTATAACTGTTATAATTAATACAAACGATTGGTTATTAATTACTGGATTTAATATTGGTTTTATAGGAAGTATGATTGGGTTATGTTTTTTATATTTATCGTCAAAATGATTAACCAGCGGAATACATTTAAAACAAACCTTAGCATATTTTGGATTCTTATTAAGAATGTTAATTTATGGTTCAATTATAGTTTTGAATATTTTCTTTAATTTTGCTAATATTTTTACTATAATTGCCGGAATGTCAATATTGATGGTTGCTACTATTACTGCAACGTTATGTGTATATCAAAAAAATAACTTAAAAGAAGGAATTTAAATGGAAACTTTAGCTGGATTGGAAAGTTGGAACTATTTACAAATTATGCCACAATTGGTAACAATTTTGATAACAACAGTCTTTATCAGTGTTATTAGTTATATTTATTATTATAAAGTAAAACGAATGAAGCCTGATGAAGATCCAAGAGGTATTGTTTTAGTTGTTGAATTAATAATTAAATCATTTGAAAAAATTGTTGTTGATGTTCTTGGTGTAAAGTATAAAAACCTGACAGTTTATTTGTTATATGTAATGGGTTATATTTTAATTGGTAATTGATTATCGATTATTGGTCTTGAACCACAGTCATCAATGTATACGGTTACTTTATCAATGGCATTAGTTACTTTTATTGGAATATATTATATTGCTATTAAATTTCAGAAACTTTTATTTTTTAAAAAATTTATTATTAACCCTCTAGAATTAATTACTCAATTTGCACCTTTGATTTCTTTATCTTTTCGTTTATTTGGTAATATTTTAGGTGGAAGTATTATTTTGGCAATGCTTTATGGGGTAACTGCTAATATTTGAAGTAATATCCCAATTATTGGTCAGATGAATTTATTAATTGGTGTAATTGGACCATTCTTACATATTTATTTTGATTTATTTGCTGGAAGCATTCAAGCCTTAATTTTTGGCACCTTAACTCTTGTTTATTGGAAGTTACAAATGGAAGAAGGAAGTTCTCATAAGGGAGAACTTACTATTAAATTACCAAAAAAACTTCGTAAACAACAAGCAATAAATCATGAAGAAGAAATTTATACCGAACGTTCAATTATGGAAAAAAAATAAAATACAAAAAGGAGAATTTATTTATTATGGAATTATTAACAACAGTAATGACACATGTCTTTCATTTTTTTAATCATTTAGCAGCTGATCCTAATGGATTGATGAATTTAAAGTTTGTTGGAGCTGGAATTTCAACTATTTCTTGTGCAGGAAGTGGAATTGGTCAAGGTTTTGCTGCTGGTAAAGCTGTTGAAGCGGTTGCTCGTAATCCTGAAGTAGAATCTAAAATTAGAACACAATTTGTTATTGGTGCAGCTATTGCCGAATCAGGTGCTATTTATGGTTTAGTTGTTTCTCTAATTTTAATATTTGTAGCAAAATATTAAAAAGTAGGTGATTTTATGAATTTTAATTTCAATGATTTAGTATCAGGTGATGATATTGTTAATCAATTATTTCCCAATCTTCCTGTTTTTATTGCTCATATTTTTGCAACATTAATTTTATTAATGGTACTTTGAAGATGAGTTTATGCTCCGTTTCGTAAGGCTTTACATTCGCGACATTTAGTAATTAAAGAAAAACTTGATGATGCTGCTTGCAAGCAATCATTAGCTAATCAAGATCGTGGTGAAGCTAGTCAAATATTAAAAGCTGCTAAAATTGAAGCTCAGGAAATTATTGCTAATGCACAAAATGATGGTTACAATAAGCGTAAACAAATTATTGATAAAGCGCAAGAAGAGAGTATGCGTATTACTAATCAATCAAATCGTGATTTAGTTCGTGCTCGTAAAGAGGCAGAAGCAAAGATTAACGAAGAAATCAAAGTAGTAGCATTAGAAGCAGCTAAAAAAATTATTGGTGCTGAAATGAATGCTAAAAAACATGAACAATTAATTACTGATTTTATTAAGAATTTGGAATAGTGGTGAAGTTAAATGATAGATGAAGGATTAGCTAATCAATGAAGTAATGGTCTTTTTCAATTAGCAAGAGAAATAAAAAAAATTACTCAATTTGCTGAAGAAAGTAATAAATTAATTGATATTTTTACTACTTATCCAGAATTTATTGATATTACTAGTAGTAGTAATTTAACTATTGAAACACGTAAACAAATTATTAGTGAAACTTTTAAAAATCATATTGAACCATATATGTTAAATTTTTTCTTTTTGTTGATTGATGAACATCATTTCCAGTGTGTTCGTTTCATTTTAAAAGAATTTCGCAAATTATGTAATGAATATCAAGATGTAAACTATGGCATTATTTATTCAGTAATAGAACTTTCAAACCAACAAATAAATCAAATAAAATTGAAAATTGAGAAAGTCATTAAACATAAGATTAAAGTCGTTAACAAGATTGATAAATCATTAATTGGCGGTATTAAAGTTAAAGTACGGAATCAAGTTTTTGATGGTTCCGTTAAAGGTCAAATTGATCAATTAAAACAAGAATTATTAAGTCATGAATAGAGGTAAAACAAATGTCCTTAAACGTTAATCAAATTTCAGAAATTATAAAAAGCCAAATTAAAAATTATGGTAAAAAAATTAGTGCTAATGAGGAAGGCATTGTTGTTACTGTCGGTGATGGAATTGCGCTAATTCATGGTTTAGATAAGGCTGTTAATGGTGAATTAGTATTTTTTTCTAAAAGTAATATTTATGGTATGGTTTTGAGTTTAGAAGAAACTGCTGTTGGTGTTACTTTAATGGGGGATGACACGGGTATCAAAGAAGGAGATATTGTTAGTAGAACAGGTAATGTTGTTGAAACACCAGTTGGTAATATGCTTTTAGGAAGAGTTGTTAATGCACTAGGGCAAAAGATTGATGGTAAAGGTCCAATTAAAACTACGAAAACTAGACCGATTGAAAGAATAGCGCTGGGTGTGATGACTAGAAAATCTGTATCAGAACCTTTAGCAACAGGATTATTATCAATTGATGCAATGATTCCGATTGGCAAAGGTCAAAGAGAGTTAATAATTGGTGATCGTCAAACTGGAAAAACAACGATTGCTATTGATACTATTATTAATCAAAAGGGTAAAAATGTTTTTTGTGTTTATGTTGCTATTGGTCAAAAGGCCTCAACTGTTGCTCAAATTGTTGATAAATTAACACAATTAGGGGCAATGGAGTATACAACTATTGTTGCTGCTACTGCTAGTGAAGTTGCTCCTTTGCAATATATTGCTCCTTATACAGGAGTAACTATTGCCGAAGAATGAATGGAAGAAGGTAAAGATGTCTTAATTGTTTATGATGATTTGAGTAAACATGCAGTGGCCTATCGTGCTATTTCTTTATTATTAAGACGACCACCAGGAAGAGAAGCTTATCCAGGAGATGTCTTTTATCTTCATTCACGTTTATTAGAACGTGCAGCTAAATTAAATGAAAAACATGGTGGTGGGAGTATTACTGCCTTACCTATTATTGAAACACAAGCCGGTGATATTTCTGCATATATTCCTACTAATGTTATTTCAATTACTGATGGTCAAATTTTTTTAATGTCAGAATTATTTAATGCCGGAATTCGTCCAGCAGTTGATGTGGGTTTATCAGTTTCACGGGTAGGTTCATCAGCACAAATTAAAGCAATAAAACAAGCAGGTGGAACATTAAAATTAGAATTAGCACAATTTCGTGAATTACAAGCTTTTTCACAATTTGGTTCTGATTTAGATGAAAATACTAGAGCTGTTATTGAACATGGTAAACGTGCCATTGAAATTTTAAAACAAAAACAAAATGAACCATTAAATCAAATTGATCAAGCAATTATTTTATTAGCAATTAAAAATAAGGCAATTAAATGATTACCAGTAGAAATGATGGATTCTTTTAAAAAGGAAGTAATAACTTATTTTCAAAAACAACAACGAAAAAGTTATTTAAAATTACAGCAAGATCAAGCGTTTAGTGAAGAGTTACAAGTGAGCATTAGTCAAGGCATTATGCAGGTTGTTTATAATTTGACCAATAAGCTAAATGACTATAATCCTAAAATATATGGTAGTCTTGAAGAATGGGAAACATTAATTAAAACATTCAAATAATGTATTTAGGAAGGTAAGGTGAAATATCATGGCTCAAAGCATGGAACAAATTAGACAAAAAATTAAATCTGTTAATACTAGTTATAAAATTACTAAAGCAATGCAACTAGTATCAACAGCTAAATTAAAAAAAGTAGGTAAAAGAATTGAGATGATTAAACCTTATTATTCTGAAGTTTATGATACATTCAATCAACTAATACCTAAATTAAGTAATTCAATTTATTTAAAAACAAAAGATCAAGTTATTAATAAAACAATATGAGTCGTTTTTAATTCTAATTTAGGATTATGTGGTGGTTTTAATAATAATTTAAATAAATTAGTATTAGAACAATATAAACCACAAGATGAAATAGTTGTTATTGGTAGTAAAGGAGTTTCATACTTTACTAATCATCATTGTAAAATTATGCAATCTTATACTGAAATTAACATTCAATCATCATATAATGATTCGCAAGAGATATCTTTGTTGTTACTTTCTAAGTTTAATAATAAAGAAACTGATGCTATTAAAATTGCATATACAAAATATGTAAATACGGTAACAACAATTCCAACAATTATTGATTTATTGCCAATTGTTTCTATTAAAACTAATCAAGAAAGTAATTTAATTCAAACCGATTTTGAACCAGACGCTAATACTGTTATTAATAGTGCTATTCCTTTATATGTTGGTGCCATTGTTTATGGTGCATTAGTAGAATCACAAGTGTCAGAGCAAGCATTACGAAGATTAGCAATGGAAAATGCTTCAAATAATGCCAAAGAAATGAAAGATAAATTATTAGTAAGTTATAATCGTGCCCGTCAAGGTACTATTACCCAAGAAATTTCAGAAATTATTGGTGGCGCTGATGCCCAATCATCATAATAAAGGAGCAAACTAAAATGAAAAATGCAACTAGTAAAAAACCTATAACAATTAAAGAAAAAAAAGTTAGTGATAAAAATTCTTTAAAAAAGGATAATACTAAAGTTATTGCTAAAGTAAAAGCAAAAGTCACTAAAAAAGTAGTTAATAGCAAAGAAAGTGTTAAAACTAGTAAACAATTACCAACTAAACGAAATATTGGAAAAATTGTTCAAATTTCAGGTCCAGTTATTGATATTTGTTTTAATGATAATAGTTTACCTAATTTAAATAATGCTATTAGTATTGATAATAATGGTCAAAAATTAATTGTTGAAGTTGCAAAACATATTGGTGATGATAGTGTTCGTTGTATTTCAATGGGTCCAACTGAAGGATTACTACGTGGTCTTGAAGCAGTTGATTTAGGAATACCAATTAGTGTTCCTGTTGGTGAAGAAGTTTTGGGTAGACTTTTTAATGTATTGGGTGAAGTCATTGATGATGGTAAAGAACTTAAAACTAAATTAAAATATCCTATTCATCGTACACCTCCTAGTTTTGATGAATTACAATCAAAATCAGAAGTTTTAGAAACAGGAATTAAAGTTATTGATTTATTAGCACCTTATGCTAAAGGTGGAAAAATTGGTTTATTCGGTGGAGCTGGAGTTGGTAAAACAGTTTTAATTCAAGAATTAATTAATAACATAGCTAAAGAACATGGTGGTATTTCTGTCTTTTCAGGAGTTGGCGAAAGAACACGTGAGGGTAATGATTTATATTATGAAATGCAAGAGTCAGGTGTTATTAGTAAAACTGCTTTAGTGTTTGGTCAAATGTCAGAACCACCAGGTGCTAGAATGCGTGTTGCATTAACTGGTTTAACAATTGCTGAATACTTCCGTGATGAAAAACAGCAAGATGTATTATTATTTATTGATAATATATTTCGTTTTACACAAGCTGGTAGTGAAGTATCGGCTTTATTAGGAAGAATGCCTTCAGCAGTAGGATACCAACCAACATTATCGACAGAAATGGGTGCTTTACAGGAACGTATTGTATCAACAACACGTGGTTCTATTACATCTGTACAAGCAGTATATGTACCAGCCGATGATCTAACTGATCCAGCTCCTGCGACAACATTTACTCACTTGGATGCTAAAATTGTTTTAGATCGTAATATTGCTGCTTTAGGGCTTTATCCTGCTGTTCATCCTTTACAATCTTCATCGAGAATGTTAGATCCTGCTATTGTTGGTCAGGAACATTATGATGTTGCACAAAGAGTTATTGAAACAATTCAACGTTTTTCTGAATTAGAACCAATCATTGGTATTTTAGGAATGGATGAGTTGAGTGAAGAAGATAAAAAAATAGTAGCTAGAGCAAGAAGAATTCGTAATTTTTGTTCACAACCATTTCATGTTGCTGAAAAATTTTCGGGTTTAAATGGTATTTATATTCCTATTAGTCAAACTGTTAATAGTTTTAAACAAATTTTAGATGGTGAATGTGATGATTTACCAGAGCAAGCATTTTTATATGTAGGAACTATTGAACAAGCAATTGAAAAGGCAAAGAAATTGAGATAATTGAAGGTGATAGTATGGCATTAAATCTTAAAATTATTACTCCTGATGGTATTTTTTTCGATGGAGAAGTACAGTGAGTTAATGTTAAAACAACTGAAGGCTATGTTGGTATTCTTGAATGGCATACACCTTTGATTGCTAATATTCAAATATCAAAAATGTCATTTAAAATTAAAGAAAAAATTCGTAATTTAACGATTTCTGGTGGACTTTTGGTAACTGATTTACATATGGTTCGTATTATTAGTGATAAAGTTGAATATACATCAATTTTAAAAGAGCAAGAAACAAAGGTATTTGATGAACGTATTAAAAGGGTTAGTGGAGGTTAATAAATATGCATGATTCACATTTAATAAAATGAATAATTGAAATAAGTATTTATCTTTTTAGTTTTATTGCTAGCGGATTTGCTGTAAAAGCAATTCCTTTTAATAAATTTCTTGATCATAAAAGAGTAAAAGAATCATGAATTTTATATATGTTAACAACTTTAGTTTTTACTTATTGTATTGGTACGTTAATTATTAAATTTATTGGTTTAGATATTTGATTTAATTTAAATTAATACTTAAAATTAAAAAAATAAAAATAGTAAGTGTTTTAAAATATTTACTATTTTTTTAATTACAATATACTATTAAAATTTATAGTAGTTATTAATAATATCTATATAGATTATAAAATTTCTCCGAAATTACTATTATAGTAGTAAAAAAATCGTTTTTATTTATTTTATTGTTGTTTTTACTATTATATATATATATAATATTTTTATCTGTATAGAATAAAATTCTCATCTGTATAGAACAATATAGAATGGAGGTGAGAAAATGAGTAAATTTTTTCATAGTAAACAAACATCTCCTGAGGATAAGAAAAATCCTAGTTTTACTTTTAAAGGAACTTTCAATAAATTAGGTGGCAAAATGTTTGGTAAAATGCAAAACTTATCAAGAGCCATTGTTTTACCAATAGCTACATTACCAATAGCTGGTTTATTGTTAGGAATTGGTGGTGGAGTTGCTAGTGCTTTAAAGCAATTGCCTAATCATGATAGTCTTGTTGCTATTATTAATATTTTTTCAATTATGCAATCAGCCGGAAACGTTGTTTTTGCTAATTTAGGATTGATTTTTGCTATTTCTATTGCTTTTGGTTTTGCAAAAGCTAGTAAAGGTGTAGCTGCTCTTTCTGGATTTATTACTTTTATTGTTATGACTTCAGTTATTAGTGGCATGTTTTTTTGAAATCCTAAAACAGGAATGTTGGGGTTTGATCCATGAGGTTTAGGTGAAGGTGCAAAGATTACTCCAGAAAGTGGTAAATCTTCTGGTTTATTTTCTTCTGTCTTAGGATTATTTCCTACGTTTGATACTTCAGTTTTAGGTGGCATTCTTGTTGGTTGATTAGTATCAATTGTTCATAATCATTCATACAATATTCGTATGCCAAGAGTATTAACTTTTTTTGGTGGTGAACGTTTTGTGCCAATTTTAGCTGTTTTTGTTGGAATAGGAATGGGATTAGCTTTTTTCTTTATTTGACCAATGTTATTAATTGCTTTTAGAGAAATTGGTAATGGCTTAGCAGCTGGTATGAATACAGGTCAACTTACTGATGGACAGTTAACTGGTGATAATTTTCATCCGACAGTTGGTGGAGCATTTATTGCAATGTTTTTTGGAATTACTGAGCGTTTATTAATACCAACAGGATTGCATCACGTTCAATATGCGCCTTTCTGATATACTGGAATTGGTGGAAATTGAATTAATGAATCTGGTGATCATTTTGTTGGAGCGTACAATATTTTCTTTGGACAATTTGCTTCTAATGCAGTAGGACACATGAATCAAACATCGGGAACAATGTTTATGAGTGGGCGATTTGCATATATGCAATATGGCTATCCCTTTGCAGCACTTGCTATGTGAATGTTAGCACGACCAGAAAATAAAAAAATGGTTGGTGGTATTTTAGGATCTGCTGCTCTAACTTCTTTCTTAACAGGAGTTACAGAACCATTATTGTTTTCATTCTTATTTGTAGCACCATTATGTTTTGTTTTCCATGCATTTATGGCAGGAATTAGTTTTATGATGGCGTATTTATTAAATATAGTTGTTGGTCAAGGTTTTGCTGCTGGATTTATTGATTTTTCTTTCTTTGGAATATTACCAAGTATTCTTGGTAAAGAAACAGGATTCTATTGAGTATTTGTTACTGGATTAATTATGGCACCTGCTTATTTCTTTGGGTTCTATTACATTATTAAGTGAAGAAATTACAAAACTTTAGGTCGTGAAGAAGGAGAATTAGCAACCAACTTAGCCTTACAAAGTGTTGAAATTTCTTTAGATAAGTCTTCAAAAAAAGGTAGAACAAAAGTAGAAAATTTATTACTTGGACTTGGTGGAGCATTAAATATCATTGATGTTAACGCTAAAGATAAAGTATTAGTTGCAACTTTAAAAGATGCAAATATTTATTCAAAAGCTTTATTAAGATTAAGTGGAACTAAAAATATTAAAGTAATTGCCAATAAAGTTGAAATTACCTATCTTGATGGTGCAGAGTCTATTCATAAAACTTTACAAGCAGAAATGACAAAGAAACAAACATTAACACCTGATACTAATAAAGATAAAAATAATGATATGTTAGAAAATATTTTTAAAGGTCTTGGTGGACGAAGTAATGTTAAATTATTAGACAATTGTGCTACAAGATTGCGTGTTACAGTTTTTGATGAAACTAAAGTTGATGATAATATTTTAAAATCAACTGGTGCGGTTGGTATTTTTAAAAAAGGTACAGCTATTCAGGTAATTTATGGGCCACAAGTAGGTAATATTAAAAATGATTTATTAAAAACTTGAACTCCAAAATAAACTATTACTAAAATATAAAAATGAGCAACTTTTTGAGTTGTTCATTTTTTTAGTTTTAGTTACGGATAATGTTAAAATTATAATATAGGATGGGGGGAAAACTATGTTTTTTGATGATGAAGAAGAAAAGTTAGAAGAAGCTAGGTATGAAGAAATACAAACAAATATACAAAATTTAACATTAACAATTGATGTTAATATTGTTGTTAAAGATTTATTTAAATATATTAAATTAAAATGTACACAAAAAATTAGAATTATGGATATATTAGCATTGTTTTTATCAATATTTTCAATAATTCTTTCAATATTATTAACTGTTATTGATAAAACTGATCAAAAAATTAGTTTTGAACTTCGAAAATTATTGTATGCGGTAAATATATTTAAAGATTTAACAGTGGTAATGGTATTAGTAATTGCATTATTTATGATTATTTATGAGGTTAAATATTGAATTAAACAAAATAAGCAATTCAAATCTTTTTATGCAGCAAATGCTGATTTTACACCAGAAGAAATTGTTTCGGAACTAATGGATCTTAATAATATTTTTAGTTTCAAGCATTGAAATGAAATTTCATTCCATATTAAATATTATAAAAAATGTAAATCATTTAAACGACATGCAATTTTAATCGCTATTTTGGATTATTATCAATTGCCAATTAATAAATGAAATTTAATGTATTTAAATCAAACAATTAGTTATTTAAATAAAAAACATTTTCATCATATTCTTAGATTATGCATATTTAGTTGTTTAGCAATAATAACGATTATTTTAATGAGTACTTTCCCTTCAATATTTTTAAGATAAAATATTTTATATAGATAGAAAGGTATATATGGAAAAATTTAATGAAGAAATAAAAATATTAACGACAATTTTTATTAATAATGCTAATATCAATACTAAAATTAAACAAGAAAAATTTTTAATTAATAATTTCAAATTTTATGGAATTTTAACTAGTAAACGAAAACCATTAGTAAGATTATTTTTAAATAAATGAAATAAAAATTTATCTTTAATAAGTAAAAAACAGTTATTTGAAACATTATATTTACAAAAAAATCGTGAATTTCAATATACAGCAATGGAATTTTTAAATCTTTGATGAAAGAAAAACTTAAGTTTTAATGACTTAGATTGGCTTTTATCGATAATTAAGCATAATATTTGATGAGATACTACTGATTATTTTGATAATATTATTGGTGTTCTTATATTTAGTAACAATAATATTAGTGTTAGAGATCAATATTTATTTAAGTTAATAAATGATAGTAATTTTTGAATTCAAAGAATAGCAATTCAATCACAATTAATGTTTAAAGAAGATACTGATTTTAATTTATTATTTGCATTAATTAAGCCATTGTTATTAACAACAAATTTTTATCTAATACGTTCTATTGGTTGAGCATTGCGTAATGCTAAACGAGTTAATTCACAAAAAATTAATGATTTTATTAAAATTAACAATGTTAGTAAAAAAATAATTGTTGTTATTAATGAACATTAAAAATAAATGAAGGTTTTATATTAATATTAAAAATAAAATTGCTTATAAATAATATTTATAATAATATTCTTAAAATAGTGTAAGATTCACTTAATAGATAGAGAAAAATATTAAAATATAAATATAAGTTTTTGACCTATTTACTTTATTTTAAAGTAAATGGGTTTTTATTTGGAAAGAAAAAGCACATGCCTAATAATTATTCATTGATTGTTAAACCTCTTTTACAAGAAGAACCTATCATTAATAGTAATATTTCAATTTTTAAGACTTTACAAGTAGAATCTAATACAACAATGATTTCAATAATACCTTCAATAAAAATATGAATTTTAACAGATCATGAAATAAAAGCTTTATCTAAATATCAAATTCAATCATTGCTACCAGAGCAAATACCACTTTTTACAACAGAACAAATTAAATCGTTTAGACCCAAACAAATTCAATGATTTTGATTATGACAAATTCAGTCATTTACATCTATTCAAATTGCAACATTTACATTAGAACAAATTCCGTATTTAACATATGAACAAATCCCAATTTTTACACCAGAACAAATCCTTACGTTTACACCGTTGCAAATTTCTGTATTTACGCCAGAACAAATTCCATTATTTACAACCGAACAAATCCCTGCGTTTACACCGTTACAAATTTCTGCTTTTACAAAAGAACAAATCCCAGAATTTATAGAAAAACAGATTGCAGCATTTACATTAGAACAAATTCAAATTTTTACATTAGAGCAGCGTAAATTTTTTGGAAGAAAAATAATTTCAACTTTTAATAAACAAAAAAATAATTCATCAATAATTGAACAAGTTGTATCATTTACAGCAGAACAAATTCAATCTTTTACGTTATCACAAATTCAGTCATTGATAAGAGAACAAGTTGTATCATTTACAGAAAATCAAATCAAGGCGTTTACTCCTATTCAGATTCAATCATTGACGCCTATACAAATTAGGTCATTTAATGTTACACAAATTCCATATTTTACATTTTTTCAAATTCAATCATTTATGCCTTGACAAATTCAATCCTTAACAAAAGATCAAATTTCAGTTTTTACAGAAGTTCAGATTCAATCATTGACAATGGAACAGATTCAGTCTTTTTGGTCATGACAAATTCAAGCATTGACGCCTATACAAATTAGGTCATTTTTGCCTATTCAAATTAAATCATTTACATTATTACGAATTTCAAAATTTACAAAAGTACAAATTCAGTCATTTACGTCATTACAAATTCCTCTTTTTACAGCAGAACAAATTCCTCTTTTTACATCAGAACAAATTTCAGTTTTTACAGCAGAACAAATTCGTTCATTTACATCATCACAAATTTTACATTTTACAGAAACACAAATTTCTTCATTTTGGTCATGACAAATTCAATCATTTACACCGATTCAGATTCAGTCATTTACAACAGAGCAGATTAAATTTTTTACGTTATCACAAATTCAGTCATTGATAAGAGAACAGATTCAATCGTTGACAAAAGTACAAATTGTTTCATTGACAATTGAGCAAGTTTCACATTTAACAAAATTTCAAATTCCATTATTTACAACCGAACAAATTAAATTATTTACTTCTTGACAAATTTTACATTTTACAACGGATCAAATTAAATCTTTTACATTATTACAAATTCAATTCTTAACAGAAGAACAAGTTCCATTTTTTACAGAAAATCAGATTCAAGCATTGGCATCAATTCAAATTGAGTCATTTTTGCCGTTGCAAATTCCATATTTTACAGCAGAACAAATACCATTTTTTACAGCAGCACAAATTCAAGAATTAACAGTTGAGCAAGTTCCGACATTAACAAGAGAACAAATTGTGTCATTAACAAAACCACAAATTCAAGCATTGACACTATTACAAATTCCAATAATTACACCAGCACAAATTCAAATATTTGTATCTACACAAATTATTTTGTTTAGGCCATTACAAGTTTCAGTATTTACATCTACACAAATTTGTTCATTGATAATTGAGCAAGTAGCAGCATTTACAAGAGAACAAATTGCATCATTTTTGCCGTTGCAAATTTCATATTTTACAGCAGAACAAATTCCATTTTTTACAAAAGAACAAATTTCATTTTTTGCAATCGAACAGGTTTTGGAATTTACAACCGAACAAATTCCATCTTTCACAAATCAACAAATTCCATTATTTACAACTGAACAAATTCAATCATTTATGCCTGTCAATATCGAGTGAAAATTTCCCAAAAATATTTATAAAAAAATAAATTATTTTGGAAAGTTACAGTGTTAAATAAATATAAACACGAATTCCAAATAAACGTTAAAAATTTAGCTTTAAATTTTGATTTGCGAACTTTTTTTGTATAATTTAATTAAGTTTAATATAAGTTTTTAACTCATTGCTTTAATTTCAAAGTAAATGAGTTTTTATTTTGAAAGGATGAAAAAATGAATAAAAATTTACAAGAAGAATATGAATGAATTAATAGAGAATTGAAAAAAATAATTATTAATAAAAATCAATTTACTCCAGAAATTATTAGTAATAGAGTTAATTTAGCTCAAACTACTATTGTTGATATTAATGAAAATTTAAAAAAACAAAAGATTAGCAAATTTAAAAAAATTAGTTATTCAATATTGAAAATATTTACTTTTGGAAAAATTGATAAAAATAAAATAATTAAAGAAAAAAATGATTTTTTTATAAAAATATCAAAAGAACTTTTTGGAAATATTAAAAAAGTAAAAGAATTATATATAAGAAAATCAAATAGTGAAATAAATATAGATGTTAATAAAATTAATAATGTAACTTTAAATAATTTATTAATAAATCCGACTAAATCAAACTTACCACAAATGTAAAAACGAGAGATTGCAATTACAATTTCTTTTATATTTAAAATCAATTTTAGAACACCAAATTTGCTCATACGCAAACGTTTTAAAATTTTATATGGTTTAGTATTTATAAAATTAAATATCTTATAAAATAGATTTTTAATTTTAATTAAGAATTATTGATATCCATATCTTCAAGGATGATTTTTATTGGGTATATAAACTTTTTTAGTTTTTATTAAATTTTCTTTTATAATTGGTTTTTGTGCTATTTCTTTTAGTTCATACATTTGATTATTGTAACTAAGATATAATTCATTAATAAATGATTTAAGTACAATTACATCAGTTCTAGGTTGTATGTATTGAACTTTGTTATTTTTATAAGGAAAATACTTTTTACCATAATATGTTATGGTTGAAGCACTATCTGTTTTTTTTAGAAAATCTTGAAAGATAAATATTGATTTCTTCCTGTGTAGGAGCTTTAACCATAGCAGATTTAGTATCATCAATAGGAAAGGCAAATTGTTTATTAAAAGTACTTATGTATGTTTTAAGAAATTTGTTAGCTTCTTCTAAATTTCTAATTTTATTAAGTCGTAATTCACTAATTAAACGACTTTGAAGTGTTCCAAATAAGCGTTCAACGCGACCTTTAGCTTGCGGAATTGAAGTTTTGATTATTTCAACACCTAAATCATTACAGGACTTTTGAAATTGAGTATAAGTGTCATTTTCTGTATTTATTTTTCCTGCATCAACTTTTTTCTTATATCCAAAAACTGTTCTATTATCGGTATAAAATGTTTTTGGTATTCCATAATTAGTTAAAATTTGATAAAAAATATTATAATAACCATCTAATGTTTCTTGATGATCAAATCATAGTCCAACAATATTTCCTGTAGCATCATCAATTGCAGCATGTAAAAATGATTTTGGTTTATCGTTACCAAATCAATGATGATTACTGGCGTCCATTTGAATTAATTCACCAAAATTTGTTCTTCGATTTCTTGTTGGATGTAAGTTATTTTTTTTATTTTTATGTCTTTTTGGTGAAGTAATTTTTTCTTTAATTAATATAGTATAAAGTGTGCTATATGAAATCTTAATTTTTTCTTCATTAATTAATTTCTCATGAAAATGTTGAAAATTAAAATTATAATATTTTGTTTTATACAAGTTTATAATCTTAATTTTAATTTCAAAATTTGTTGCCTTATTAGAAATTTTATTACGAGATTTATGAATAAAATCAACTTTACCTTCTCTATTAAAAATTTGAATTAATTGGTTAATTCTTCTAATAGTTAGATTAAGTTTATTCTTGGCTTGATGTTTAGATAATTTATTAATAATAATATCATTTATAATTTTGTATTTATATTTTTCTTTCATAGTCATACTTCTTTTCATATTTATCACCAAGTATATTTAACTTCACTTTTGGGAAATTTTTACTCGATAACTAATAGGAAATTATTACTAAATAATGAGAGATTAAATCATTTTTGCTGTTGCAAGTAGCAGCATTTACAAGAGAACAAATTGCATCATTTTTGCCGTTGCAAGTTCAGTCTTTTTGATTATGACAAATTCAGTCATTGACAGAAGACCAAATTCCAGCATTTACAAAAATACAAATTTTACATTTAACGGAAGACCAAATTCAGTCATTTTTACCAATTCAAATTGTAGCTTTTACGCCCATTCAAATTGAGTCATTTTGATTATGGCAAATTCCATTTTTTACAAAAGAGCAAATTCCAAATTTTGCAAAAGAACAGATTGCTTCATTTACATTAGATCAAATTCGTTGATTTACACTATTACAAATTCAAGTCTTTACACCAGAACAAATTCCATTTTTTACACCAGAACAAATTCCAGAATTTACATTAGATCAAATTAAATCATTGACAGAAAATCAAATTCAAGCATTGATATCATCACAAATTGAAGTTTTTGCAAAAGATCAAATTCAATCTTTTACGATTGAACAAATTAGCTGATTTTGGTCATGACAAATTCAAGTATTGACATCTATTCAAATTGCTTCATTTATAGAAAATCAAATTAAATCGTTTACGCCTATACAAATTAAATCATTGACAGAAAATCAAATTCAAGCATTGATATCATCACAAATTGAAGTTTTTGCAAAAGATCAAATTCAATCTTTTACGATTGAACAAATTAGCTGATTTTGGTCATGACAAATTCAAGTATTGACATCTATTCAAATTCCATTTTTTACAGCAGAGCAGATTCAGTTTTTTACGTTATCACAAATTCAGTCATTTTTACCAATTCAAATTGTAGCTTTTACAAAAGAGCAAATTCAATCTTTTACATTATTACAAATTAAATCATTGATAGAAAATCAAATTTCATTTTTTACGCCTTTGCAAATCCAAATCTTTACGCCAGAACAAATTCTATTTTTTACAAAAGAACAAATTTCTTGATTTACAACCGACCAAATTCAAGTTTTTACACCAGAACAAATTCCATATTTTACAAAAGAGCAGATTCAATCATTGACAATGGAACAGATTCAGTCTTTAATAGCCCAACAAATTCAAGCGTTTACAAAGGACCAAATTCCATTTTTTACAGATATGCAAATTCAATGGTTTAGAACTGACCAACGTAAATTTTTTAAAGTAATAAGAATTCCAATTATTAATAAACTAAAAACTAGTTCATTAATAATTAAAGAAAATCAAATTTTTGTAGAAGAGAAAATTGGAAAAAAAGTAGTCAATGAAGTTTAAAAAAATTTTGATTTTTAGTTATTAGTTTCTTTTTCACAACAACTTCAATATTTAGTTTATTTTATATTTTTAAAAAAAATAAAAATCAACTTACAAAAAAAGTAAATTAAAAAAAGAAGAAGACAACTTTAATGAAAATAGTTTAAATAAAATGTTAGAATCTAAAATTAATTTTATTGAACTTACAAAATCAGAAATTAACCAGGAATCTTTTAATAAAAGTAATATTAAATCATATAATAATCAAGTTTTTTATAGTAATTAAAATAATTATAGTAAATTATTTTTTCTAACTTCGAAGAGAAAGAAAAAATATAATATAAATACAATTTTTTTTGGGTACTAAGTTTTCTAAGTTTTTTTATGTTAAAATAATAAAGATTTTATTACTTTACAAGTAATAATAAGTATAAGTAATAATAAAGAAAAAATGGTGATTTACTTTATGTGAGATCGTAAAATTTTACGAAAAATTAATAAACAAGTTAAGGAAATAATTAGCCTTGATGAAACAATGAGAAAAATTAAAGATGAAGAATTAGCAAATAAAACAGTTGAATTCAGAACCAGATTGGCAGAAGGTGAGACTTTAGATGATATTTTAGTTGAAGCTTTTGCGACAATTAGAGAAGCAGCACGAAGAATTAGTGGATTACATCCATATCCTGTTCAATTAATTGGTGGTATTGTTCTTCATAATGGCGATGTTGCTGAAATGCGAACTGGTGAAGGAAAAACTTTAACTGCTGTGATGCCAATTTATTTAAATGCTTTAAGTAGTAAAGGTGTTCATGTTATTACTGTTAATGAATATTTAGCAGCAAGAGATGCCGAATTAAATCGACCAATTTTAGAATTTTTGGGAATTACTATTGGCGTTAGTCTTCGTGATCATTCTACTAATCAAAAACGTGAAGCGTATTTAAAAGATGTTACATATACAACTAATTCAGAATTAGGCTTTGATTATTTGCGTGATAATATGGTTAAGGTTTATCCAGAAAAAGTTCAACGTCAGCTTAATTATGCTATCATTGATGAGGCGGACTCTGTTTTAATTGATGAATCAAGAACACCTTTAATTATTTCTGGTGGTTCAAAAAATCGTACTCCTTTATATCAAGCATCAGATGTTTTTGCAAAAACTTTAATACCTGAAGATTATAAAATTGATTGAGAATCACGTCAAATTGCATTAACAGTAACGGGTGTTAATAAAGTTCAAAAACAGTTTAATTTAAAAAATTTATTTGATATTGATAACTCGGAATTATTTCATCATATTCAAAATGCACTTCTTGCTAATCATGTTTTCAAATTAGATGTAGAGTATGTTGTTAAAGATGGTGAAATTGTGCTAGTTGATCAGTTTACTGGTAGATTAATGCCTGGTAGAGTATATAGTGATGGACTTCATCAAGCTTTACAAGCTAAAGAAAATGTTACAATTCAACAAGAAACAACAACAGTAGCTACTATTACTTATCAAAACTTTTTCCGTTTATATAATAAACTAAGTGGTATGACAGGAACTGCTAAAACCGAAGAAGAAGAGTTTGTAAAAATTTATAATATGAGAGTAATTAAGATTCCTACTAATAAACCAATTATTCGAGAAGATAAACCCGATCATGTTTTTGCTTCATTAAATGCTAAATTTAAATCTTTAATTGCAGAAGTTAAAGAACGACATACTAAAGGACAACCAATTTTGATTGGTACTGCTAATGTTGATGTATCAGAACGAATTGCTAATATGTTAACTTTGGAAGGAATTAAGCATGAGATTTTAAATGCTAAAAATCATGCTCGTGAAGCTGATATTATTGCTAGAGCTGGTGAAAAAGGATCAATTACTTTAGCAACCAATATGGCAGGACGTGGAACAGATATTAAACTTGGTAAGGGTGTTATTGAACTTGGTGGCCTTGCTGTATTAGGTACTCAAAGAAACGAAGCACGAAGAATTGATAATCAATTACGTGGAAGAGCCGGAAGACAAGGTGATCCTGGATTTTCACGATTTTATGTTTCAATTGAAGATGATTTGATGTTACGTTTTGGTGGTGAAAAATTAAAAAAAGCTTTTGCAAGTTTAGGTGAAGACTATATTAGATCAAAAATGTTAACTAGATCAATTACTAGAGCACAACAAAAAATTGAAGGTATGAATTTTGATGCACGAAAAAACTTATTAGATTATGATAATGTTATTGCTCAGCATCGTGAAGCTACATATCATCAACGTGATAATATTTTACTTGCTGATGATTTATTAGATTTAATCAAAAATATGCACAGAACAGTAGCACGTGATTTACTAAATATTTTTAATAAAGTTGTTGGTAGAGAACAGTTTATTGATTATGATGAATTAGTTAAAGGTATTGAAAATAAATTAATTAAACCTAATGATTTAATTGCAGAAAAGTTAAATCGATTAAGTATTGAGGAAAATATTGATTTAATTGTTGAAAAATCTTATAATTTTTATCTTGAAAAAAGAGAAAAATTAAATGATGTTATTATAAAACAAATTGAAAATAGTGTTATTTTACAAACTTTTGATCAATATTGAAC
Source organism: Spiroplasma endosymbiont of Lasioglossum villosulum (assembly GCF_964020195.1). Lineage (NCBI taxonomy): Bacteria > Bacillati > Mycoplasmatota > Mollicutes > Entomoplasmatales > Spiroplasmataceae > Spiroplasma > Spiroplasma endosymbiont of Lasioglossum villosulum. Next base: position 1,392,733 of record NZ_OZ026539.1, on the reverse strand, counting down.
TAATCACATTGATGCTTTAAGCAAACTGCGTGCAGGAATCCATTTGCGTGGTTATGCGCAGTTAAATCCCTTACAAGCTTATATTGAGGAAGCTTCAAAATTATTTAATCGTATGAAAATCAATGTTGCTCATCAAGTTATTATTATGTTACATAGCATTGATCCAGAACAACATCAGGTTCGTGGTGGTCAAGATGTATTGGATACAGTATTAGCAAGTAATGTTGAAACTAAAACTAAAATTGGATAATTAATCTTTATTTAAAAAACTAAGTATTAAAATACTTAGTTTTTTAAATATGTTTTTTTTATTCTATTTGATTTTTTTCTTTATGTTTTCATGACTTCTTTTTAAATATGTTTTTATTTTTTTTACTGTCATAAGTGACTGAAGTTGTTCAATGGGGAAATTATTACCTTTAGTAACAGCATTATTATTATTCATGGGTACTAAATTTTAATATAATTAGTTCCATCTGCTGTGGTGGGACGTTCATAAATAATAGTTCAATTTAAACTTTCAATTGGATCATTAAGCTTCGGTTGTGCAATAAAATTATGTCAAAACATTAAGGCACCCGCATAATCTCGACGGTATAATTGTGGATTAAAATTATTGATAATTTCTCCTTTATTTCATACTTCTTCAATTTGTTGTGGCGTTCATATTGCTTGTTCATTATTATTATTATTTGTTGAAGAAGTTATGTTTTGATTAATTTCATTTTGTGAATATAGTGCTTTTGCTTCTAGTGACATATATTTCTTTTTTCTACTTTTTTTAATAAAGCATATACAAGAAATTATTAAAACTATAAAATAAAAAAATTCTAATCCTCATGGAATAATGAAAAATAGTTTTTTACGAATAGTTATCACAGAAGCAAATTTATAAAAAGCAGCATATCCACCAAAGGAAAAAAATAAAATTAATCCAATAATAAAAAATAATGATATTCATAACATAATTCTAGTTAATATTAGAGAAATAAAGTCATTATTTTAAAAAGATAAAAGGAAAAGCAACAATACCTAAAATTATGAAGCCAAAGCCCAATACTGCAATTGTCAGAGTTAGAAAAGTTAAATTGAATTTAAAAAATTTCTTAGTGATTAAATTATCAATAAGGATTAATAAATCAGTAGTTTTTCTTTTAAAGAAAATAATTCATAAAACTCAACTAATTATTAAAGTTATACTTGTTAATCATGAAAAAATTATAATAAGTCAATTATTATAATAGTTAATACTTTTCTTTGTTGAATAATTATCATCAACAGTTTCTTTAAATATTTTTTTCATTTTTAAAAACCTTATAATATTTTATTGTTAATCAGTTCTATTAATTTTTCTTTTTTCATAATATCTCTCCAAAACTAACTTATTATTTTTGTGTATATTTTGTTACTGTATTATTGAATGCTTGTTGATAACATTTACCACTGCAATATATAAATTTATCACGATATAAAGAGTCAAATGTATATTCTTTCTCACATGATGAAATATAGCATTTAGTTGTAATAATTGGCATAATCTAAATTAACCCCCTTTAAATTTATATTATATATTTTACATGATTTCTGTTTTATCATTTTATTAATTATTTTTTTTATATTTTAAGTGTTTTATATATTAAAATTTATATTATTTTAAATAGTGCAATAGATTTAGTTAATAAGTTATTAGTATACAATTTTATGAAAAAAGTGTTAAAAAATAATTAAAAGTATGTAAAATATATTTATCTTCTTAAACTTAAGAAGTTATTGGTAAAAATTGAGGAGGATTAATTTATGAAAAAATATTTATCATTATTAATTGCAATATCATTAATGCCGGTATTTTATTTTATTTATTAATTTGCTAAATTGTAAAGGTAAGTGCAACTAAATTATTTTTCTATCCAAATATTCGATTGGTGAAAGATAATTTAGTATTTTTCTTGGTCTTTGGTTTAAAGACAATATAAATTTATGAACTTCATTTTTATTAGTTTTTGAAAAAATAAATTTTTTAGGAAATTTTTCTCTAATTAAACCATTAGTATTTTCATTAGTACCTCTTTGTCAAGGTGAATATGGATTGGCAAAATAAATTTTTATATCTAAATTTTTTTCAAGTTGTTGTCAATTTGAAAATTCTTTGCCACGATCAAAAGTAATAGTTTTAACAATGTTTTTAGGAAGAATTGATAAATAATAACTAACATTTTTATTAATAACTTTAGTAGTTCTGTTTTTAACTAATATTGCTAAAGTAAATCGTGATACTCTTTCAACTAAAGTTATTAAACATGATTTGCTTTTACCTCGTGATGATACTATAGTATCTCCTTCTCAATGACCAAGTGTTATACGATCATTAACATTTATATCTCGTTCTTTAATTGATTTACCATTAAACTTGCCACGATTTTCTTTAGATTTTCGTTTTTTACCTTTTCTTCTTAAATTTTTACTAGTAACTTTATCAAGCATTCCAAAATAAATTCAAGTATAAATTGTTTTAAAACTAATAACTCACTCTTTATGAAAATTTTTAATTCTGCCATAAATTTGTTCAGGTGATCAACCTAATAGTAATTTTTGTTGTACATATTTTACTAAATTCTTATTTTTAAACTTATGAAAACTAATATGTGATTGTTTTCGATTTTCAGCTTTATTTTGTGCAATTAATGAAAAATAATGATTATTATCTTTATTTCTATTAATTTCTCGAATAATAGTACTAATACTTCGATTAAGATTTTTAGCTATTTCACTAATTTTAAATTTAAATTTCAATTGATTCTCAATATAAATCCTTTCATCTATGCCAAGATGTTTATAACTCATATAAAAACTCCTTACTTTTTTCTAAACTAAATTTAGCATTATGAAATTTTTATATGAGAATTTTTTGCAATTTTATTTACTTGCACTTACAAGTATAACTCAGCATTTAATAATAAAAAATAGTTTCAATTTAAAAATAGTTTAGTTATCGGTGAACATTTTGCAAGTACATTGATAACTTTTTATTTAATTTAAATTTAAAGATAATTGTAATGCTTTGTTTTTTATAACTTATTGTTTATTTATTTTTTTAAAAAATACTAAAATATATTTATCTTCTTAAACTTTAAGAAGTTATTGGAGAAAACTTGGAGGGTGATTAATTATGAAATCATTATTAACAACATTAAGTATTTTAACAATTACAGGTAATTTAACTAATGTTATCTTAAATACAAGTTCACAAAAAATTCAACTTTTAGATAATAAAATTCAGCAAGATACAATTTACATTGACAAAGATGGAAAACAAGTGAAAACGAGTGAAGTAGATTTATCAAATATAAATAGCAAAGAGGTTATTCAAATTGGATTTTTTCAAAATCGAGAAGGAATAATTCAAGTTGTTAAAATGCCAGTAACAATAGAAAAAGTATCTGATCAATTACCATCAGAAATTAGATCTTTGAAAAATATGTTTATGGATGTAAGAGAATTTAATCAAGATATTTCAAAATGAAATACATCAAATGTGGTAGATATGAGTTATATGTTTAGTAATGCTTCATCATTTAATCAAAATCTATCAAGTTGAAATATTGCACACGTAACAAATATGAGTTCGATGTTTGCTGGAGCAAAAAAATTTAATCAAGATATTTCAAACTGAGATGTAGTTAATGTAACAACTATGCATGCAATATTTTATGGTGCTTTATCATTTAATCAAAATTTATCTTGAAATATAATTAATGTGAGAGATATGAGTTCAATGTTTTATGGTGCTTCGTTATTTAATGGTAATATTACAAATTTACTCTATGATAATAATGTAACAAATATGAATAATATGTTTCGAAATTGTTTATCATTTAATCAAGATATTTCAAAATGAATTGTAAATGATGTTACAAGCATGCGTTGTATGTTTGCTGGAGCAGTAGCATTTAATCAAGATATTTCAAAGTGAGATACTTCAAAAGTGGTGGATATGGGTTATATGTTTTATAAAGCTTCGTTATTTAATCAAGACTTATCAAAATGAAATGTAAATGAAGTATTATGACATGGATGATTTGCTAAAAATTCAGGATTTGAAAACGATCCTAACAAATGACCCAAATTTAAAAATTAAAATTTTAAAATAATAAATATTTTTTTGTGTCATTTTATTTAATTAGTAAAGTCACTTGCTAATTAGCATCAGCAATATTTTTGCTTTAATTTGTCATTTTAATTAGATAAAATTTAATATTATTGTAAAATTAAAATAAACAATAGAGGAGTCATAATTATGGCAAGTAAATTTTATGCAGTAAAAAAAGGTAGAGTCATTGGAATATTTGAAAACTGGAATGAATGTGAAATACAAATTAGAGGTTTTGCTGGTGCTCAGTATAAAAAATTTGCAACTAAAAAAGAAGCTCAAGATTATTTAGATGATAAAATTCAAATAAAATCTGAAAATCACTATAAATATGAAGTAATAGCATATACTGATGGTAGTTTTAAAGAAGAAATTAATCAATTTTCTTATGGACTTGTTTTCTTAAATAATGACAAAAAAGATATATTTTATGAAAAATTTGATGATAAAAATTGAGCAAAATTAAGAAATGTTGCTGGAGAAATAATGGGTGCACAAAAGGCAATGCAGTTAGCTTTGGAAAATAATATAAAATCAATTTTAATTTGTCATGATTATGTTGGAATTAGTAAATGATGTACTGGTGAATGAAAAACTACTAAAGTAGAAACAAAGGCATATAAAGCATTTTATGATAAAATAGCAAAAGATGTTAATATTTATTTTAAATGAGTTAAAGGTCATAGTGGTGATATATATAATGATGAAGCAGATGCTCTTGCTTGAAAAGCATTTAATTTAAAAAAAATATCTAAACCAATAATTTAAATATTAAAAAGGTGGTAAATAACATGATTAATAAAAAAATAATATTAGCAAGTTGTTTAGGGAATATTATTGGAGGTAGTTTGTTTGCTCTTTCTGATTTATATCAAAAAAAGAGAACAAAATATTTTTGAATTTGATATTACTTCAGCTGTAACAGTGTTTTCAGGGTGTTTTGCTGGTGCTCTTTTTGGTTTTATTTCAGGTCTTTTTTGTTGTTTAAATGATGGAGAAGATAATGGTGATTATAGAGAATTTTTTGAAAGTCAACAAATCATTGATAACACTCATTCTTTTCAATCTTCAAACGAATTTGCGCCTTTATTGCAAGAATATATTTTTAAAATTAATGATGAACAATTCATTCCTAATAATAATGCAGATCTTGTTTTTAATCCTCGTTTAGTTTATTAAATATAATAAAAATTATTCAAAAAATTTAATACCTTGATCATTAATAACTTTATTAATATCAATTTTATTATTAAGGATGTCTCTAATTTTTAAATCAATAGTATTAGCACAATATAAATTAATAATTTCTCTAGTTTTATTATCGTTTAATTGAGTTGGAAAAAAGCGACTTTCAGCTTGCTCATTTTCGGTTGGGTTTAATTCACGATCTAGAAAAATCATAACATCACCTTGATCTAATGTGATACCAACATTAGTAGATTTAATGTTACATAAAATAATTTTAACTTTTTTACTTTGAAAATCACTAATAGCTTTAAGTCTTTGTTCATGATTTACTTTACCAGTAATTAATTGATGATTTAATTTATGTTTATCTAAAATGTTACTTAAAATGTTAATTCCTTTATCACTAAAACTACTATAAATAATAATTGAATCATTTTCATTATCATGTAAGTAGTCTAGTAATCAATTAAATTTTGCTCCTAATTCTTTCATTCCCTCATTAATAGGTGTTGAACAAATAGTTCTTAATTTGGTAAATATTTGTAAAAAAGTTATTTTAGATTTTTTATTATAAAATAATTCTTGTTTCATAGTTTCAAGAGTATCATAATAAATTGCAGTTTGTGCTTTGGGCATAGTTAAAATTAAATCATTTTTAATAATTTTTGGCATTTCATTACGTACATCAATTTGTTTACGCATAATTGATATTTTTTTAACTAAATAATCAAATTCTGCTGCTAGTTGTGGTTTAACATTTGGTTTTGGTATATTAATAGTTACAAAATTAGTAATACGTTTTCTAATTATTCCAAAGTAACGAGCAACAAAATCTCAATAATCAATATTTTTATATAGTTTATTATCAATAATTTTTAATATACCAAAAATATCACTAGGATGATTGTTGGCGGGAGTACCAGTTAAACAATAAACTGATGATACTTTATTTGCAACTTCCAAAATTGTTGAACTTTGTGCAGTTTTGTAGTTTCTTAAAAAATGTGCTTCATCAATAACTAATGTAAAATCAAATTTAGTTAATAATTTATTTTTTATATCATTTTTAAAAGTGTTTTTAGAAACTACTAAAATACAATTATTACTATTTTTAAATTGATTATATTTTTCTGTTCGCACTTTAGTAATATCATCTTTAATAGTAATACAATTATAGGTAGTTCATTTTTTAATTTCGGGAACCCATGTTAATAAAATAGTTGACTTAGGAACAACAAATAATATTTTATTAGTTTTCATTTCTGATAATGCTGTTAAAATGGTGGGTGTTTTACCAGTTCGCATTTCATTAAATAAGCCAAATCTTTTATTTGCTTTTAAAATTGCAACATCAACACGTTGATAATGTCTTAGTTTAGGATTACCTGGATAATCATTTAAGTTTTTTTCTTGTTGGATTTTTTTTCATGATATTAGTGAGTGCTCATATATTTGTTTTAATTTATCATTATTATTTGTATATTTAAGTAGTATTTCAAGAGCAAACGGAGTATTAAATATTTTAAATTCATTAGTATTATTGATATCAATAATACCTAGTGCATTTAAAATTTCTTTTTTATTTTTTTTCACTTTAATTGTAATATGTTTATTATTAAGACTTATGATTTCTAACATTATTAACCTACTTTAGTGTTTGTATATGATATTAAATATTATAATAAAATTAATATAAATTAAAAAATAATTTATTTTTGTTAGTAAATATTAGATTATTAATAATTTATTTTAAAAGAATTATAAGTTATTGAATTGTATATAGAAAATAGTATTAATGTATATATCATGTAAATTTATTGTATTTATATACAATGTAAAAGAAAAACTAAATATAGTTTTCAATCTATTATTTTTTTAAGAAAGTAATAATTTTTTTTATATTAAATAAAAAAGAAAGGAAGAAGTTAGTGATAGAAACAATTAGAAAGGAATCAAAAATTTTTAAAGAAGAAATCAAAAAAATAGATACTGTAATAAAAACAAAACAAAACAAAATAATAGTTTTAAGGATTGAAAAACAAAAATTAGAAAAAGAAAGAAAAAAACATTTTGAACAAATTAAAAAAATAGACAAGATTATAAATATTAATGAACTTTATGAAATCCAAAAACAAATAGAAAAAAATAGAGAAGAAATATTAAAATTAAAAAATCAATTACCAAATAAACAATTACAAACAACATATATGATAAAAAAATGAAAAGAAAACATAGTAGCATTAGATGAAGAAATATCCAAAGAAATGATACGAGAAGAGAAATTAGATAGTGAAATAAGAGTATTGGAAGTTGAAGGAACAAATATAGAACAGCAAATTGAAAATTTTAATGCTCATGATTTAAATAAAAAATTAATTTTATCAAAGTTAAAATTAAAAACAGCAAGATTAGCTGTTAAGTTAGAAAGAAGAACATACAAAACAAAAAGAATATTTTGTAAAATTGCTAGAAATGAACTTGAAATAGCAAATAAATTTTTTTCAATAAAACAAGAAAATTGATGATTATGTCCAAATCTAAAATTAGAAAAAGAAGTTTTAGATGCAAGATTAAAAATAAGATTAAAATTGAAGATGGAAAATATTTGCGATTTAAATCGTAGTATGAGTAGAAGAAATTTAGATATTGCAAAAATAGATAAAAAAATTGCAAAATTAAATGTTAGTATAAATAAAAAAAATATTGAAATTAATGGTTGTCTTGCAACAGTAAGACAAATTTATAATTCACAAAGTATAAAAACACAAATAAAAATATTATTAAAATCTCCTTTTATTTGATTGAATAAACAATTTCAAAAATATAAATATGAAGTAACGTTAAATCAATATCAAGCTCAATTAGAAAAATTAGAAAAAGAAATCCAAAAATTAGAAACAGATAAAGGAGGGCGAAATTTTTCTAATAAATTTTGAGTTATTATTAGTTGTGGTCGTTTTAATAATAGTAGAAGTAATGAAATTAAACAACAAAAAATTGCAAAATTATATGAAATTAAACAAAAGATTTCTGGATTAAGAAGTCAAGCAACTATGCAATCTCAACCTTCAACATCTAGACATGCTGTATCTTGAAATGAAATGGATCCCAATCGTTGTTTCAATGAAATTGGATATAACGATAATAGGGGGTTTACTTCTTCGTTTTAATATATTATATAATGTATTTTTTCAGTTAATATTTTAAACTAAAATGTGTTATTTTTTATATTTCATCAAAAGATGAATTAATGACTTTACTTTTACATAACTTGGATAGATGGTTGATTTGAATCTGGATGATCTATCGATTCGCTTTCATTTATTAAGTTTGCATTAAATGGTTGAAAAATAAATTGTTTTATTAATTTTTTAAAACTATAATTTTGTGCTTGTTGATTAGCAAATCTTTCTATTCCTTTTATACTATTGGTTGCTATTTCTTTTGCAATTGAAATTTTTGTTCAAAATCAATCAAAATAAGAAAAAGAAAAAGAAGTAAGAGTATTTTCAAGAATTACTGTCAATAGTGTTAGTGGAAGTGCTTTTTTAATATTTTCTAAATTTATTTCTTTTTCTTCGCCATAAAGACCAGTTAATATATTTTTAAAAATTGATACAAAAAGAAGCATACTAACAGTACTACCATATTTAATAATTTTTGAAAAGTTTTGATTTTTTAAATTTTGTCATAATTTTTTAATGCAAGGTTGAGCAATTTTATCAAAAATTAATTCTTCAATTAAAATACTAATAAAAAAAATACTTATTCTTTCTATAAAAGAGATGAAGTTGAAATTTTCTTCGCTAACATATAAATATAAAAATTGATCTCAAATACTAATACCACCAATTGCTAAAGAAAAAGATAAGTATTTTCATTTATTTTTTAAAGAAATAAGTTTGTAATTTAAATACGATAAATTCATTACTGTAATACCACTAATACCACTCATTAATACATCTCAAAAATTATGATAAAGATTTTCAGGTAACTTTTCTTTATGAAAATAATTTTTAGTTTCAAATAATAATACTGATCCGAAAGCAAAATTTAAAAAAAATGTATTAGGTAAAAACATATATTTTGAATTGAAAAATTTTTTTAAAAAATTAGTTTTTTCTTTATTTATTGGTAAAAAAGTAGTTAAATCCAAGTCATTTAAATTATTATTGTATTCTCTTTCTTCTTCATTATTGTATATTTTATATTTTGTTTCAATTTTTTTATTTTCATTTAAATTTGATAATTCTAAAATAACTCTGCCATCATTTAATATAATTTCTTTCATTAAATATAATTGATTATCAATATTTGCTATTTTTTCATTTAAAATATCACCTATTATAAATTTTGTATTATATTCTCAATTACCATTAATATCTAATCTTTTCTGTGTTTTTCCACCATAACGATCATCAGTATCCCTTCAATCATTGCTAAAATTAACAATAGTATTTACTGAATCACCATCAAATAATAAACTGTTTAAATTATTATTTTCTCTTCCATTTGTTATTTGATCATCATCTAAAGTTATAATACTTTCAGTACTAGATGAATCATTATGATTTATTGACATATTTGAATTATTAATTCCATTATAATTAATATGTGCACTTGTTTCTAATAAAGGTAATTTTTCTGTATTAATCATCTTTTCATCCCCTTCAAAATAAAAAACCATTTACTTTGAAATGAAAGTAAATGGATTAAAAAACTTATATTAATTTTTATATTTATTATAAAGAAATAAAACGTATTTTACAATATATTTTTATCTGGTATTTTAAATAAAGTTTATTTAATTCATTATATTTTATTAAAATAAAATTGAATATAAACTAAAAAGCAAAAAAATATGGAAAAAAATAAAAAAGTAAAACTCTTAAAGAAGATATCATAAAGAAATGTAATCAAAAATAAATATAAAATAATGATAAAAAATCAGAAAAAAATTTCAGGCAAAGTAGTTCAAATATTAAAAATAATTTAATCATTAGATTCTTTAATATCATTAAACAATTATGTCGGTGAATTCAATCAGCATATTTTGAAATGAAATGAATTCCAATCTTTATTTTAATGAAATTGGATATAATAATGATAAAGGGTTTACTTTTTCTTTTTAATTATAAAATTATATTATCCATATTTATAATATAAAATTATGCTATATAATATAAGTTTTTAACTTATTATTTTTATTTTAGAACAAATGAGTTTTTTATGCCAAAATATGAAAAGAAAAAATATTTGAAAGTTATTTAAAATCTCATTTATGTTTAAAATTTGGTGTTTTTTTAGTTTTTGCATTCATGTACAAATAACTCATATAGACGAATTCAATATTTATTTTATAACTTTTTTTGTGTAAGATAAATAAACATTTGTTTAATCTTTTTTAAACCTACAAAATATTTTATAATTAATTCTTTATTAATTTTAAGTTTAATATAACCATCAATGTTAAATCCAAGATTTTATACAATAATTATATTTATAAAGTTGGTGATTTTTGATTTTGTGGTTTTGACAAAAAATTATCAGCAAATGAATCATACTGTTGAGCTTCAGCTAATACTTCATTTATTTTATTTTCTTCAGACTCTAATTTTCAAATTATTTTTTCTAATTCATTAATTTCTTTTTCTAATGCTGCAACTGGTTCATTTGCTTTTACTATTTCTGTTTTTTGTTTTGCTATTTTTGAAGATATTAAACTAATTTCTTTTTTTAATATCTCTTGTTCAGCTAATAGTTGTTTGTTTACTTCTTCTTGCTCGGCTAATTTTTGCGATAAGTCTTGTTTAATTTCAATCAGTGTTTTTGCTAATTTCTCTTTTGTTTTATGTTTACTCTTATCATTTAAACTTTGCAAATGATGAATTGTACTCAAAACTGATTGTAATGATAAATTTGATTGTGATTTTAAAGATCATTTTTTTAACTTTTTTTTAACACTACGAGTACCTTCGACAATACTACCAGTAGCAATAGTAATACCACTGCTAGCAATAGCAACAGGGACCGTTACTGGTATAGTTGTAGAACATAAAATAGCGATACTAGTCACCACACCCGCAATACAGCCGCCATCAATACCGATACCAACACTAGTAGGAATACTACAACTTCCACCATCTCCTCCTGAAGAACTTCCTCCTCCTAATATACAACAAGTAACAACACCAGCAGTACCCACTAAACCAGCAGCAGCACCTAAACCACCTTTGATTCCTCCTTTAAAAGCAACACCGGTTAGTTTCATCCCTTTAATAAAATTATCTCAGGTCTTAGTATTAAAATTATCTTTTATTATTTAATTTAAAATAATATTTTTTTCTAAAAATAATTGTGTTTCTATCGCTTTTAATTGATGATATTTTTTATTATTATCAACTTTCTTATTATTTAATTTTTTTAATTGTTCTACTAAAACTTTTTGTTCTTGTTCAATTTTCAGATTTTTCTCTTGTCTGATAACGATTTGTTTAGTTAATTCTTTTTCCTTTTCTTGTTTGAAACTTTGTAAATCTTTAATTTTTTGTCTTAGCATTGATTAACCTCTTTTTTTATTATTTTTAAAAATAAAAAAACTCATTTACTGTAAAAATTCAGTAAGGACTTAAAAACTATATTTAGTTTATATATATTATATAAACCAAAATTAAAAATATCAATAAATGATAGGTGGAATGGCAACACTTTTTAGGACTATTTTTTGACATTTGTTTTTGGGATTTAATTGGTGATAAATATTTAAAAACTACTCAATTTGAGCAGTTTTATTTTAATTTATTAACGATCGTCACCATTATTAATAGTACCTTTAACAATAACATAATCACATTTTGTTAATGCAGATAAATCTTTACCGCCAGCATAAGAAATAGCAGATTGTAAATCTTCTTCCATTTCTTTATAAGTATCAGCAATTGAACCTTTATATGGAACAAGTATTTTTTTACCTTCAATATTTTTCGCTTCCGCTTTGTTAAAAATACTTGCTGATCCAAAATATTCTTTGTAAGATTGACCATTTATTGTAACAATTTTGCCAGGTGATTCATCATAACCCGCTAAAATACTTCCTGCCATAATCATAGTGGCACCAAAAGCTATTGCTTTAGCAATATCACCATTACATCTAATACCACCATCTGCAATTAATGGTTTAGTGGTGCTATTGGCAACATCTTGTAAAGCATTTAATTGTCAACCACCTGTACCAAATCCAGTTTTTAGTTTAGTAATACAAGCTTTTCCTGGACCAACACCAAATTTAATTGCATCAGCGCCTCATTTTTCTAAATCTTTAACAGCGGTTTTTGTCATAACGTTACCAGCAATAATAAAAGGTTTAGTATTTGTTTTAGTAAAAGTAGTTTTTATAAATTTAATCATTTCTTCCATAGCATTACTATGACCATGAGCAATATCAATAGTAATAAATTCAGGAATTAGATTCAGTTTGATTAATTGTTCAAGTAACTCTTTATCCTCTTTTTTAACACCAATGCTAATTGAAGCATATAATTTTTGTTCATGCATATTTTTAATAAATTTAATTTGATCGATATTAAAACGGTGCATTACATAAAAGTAATTATTTTTAGCCAATAAAATACATAATTCTTGGTTAATGACAGCACTCATATTTGCCGGAATAATTGGAATTTTAAAAGTAAAACCATTTAGTTTAACACTGGTATCACATTCTTTTCGCGATTTAACTATTCCTTTATTTGCAATTAGATTTATATCTTCAAAATCAAATTTCACATTCATTTTTTATTTATTCTCCTTAGTCTTTACTAATTGTAATAGTCAAAATATGTACATATTATTTTATAACGTTTTAAATAAAATGCTAAAGGACTAAAACACCATTAGTATTATATATTATTTTTTTGCAATTTAATTATCTTTATTATTAATTAAGTCTGATAATTGGTTAATCATTTTCTTTAAATTAGTAATTAATGGGTTATAAACATCAATTTGTGTTAAATCAACACCCGCATCTTTTAAAATATCTAATGGATATTTGCTGCCACCAGCTTTTAAAAAGTTAAGTAAATTTTCTTTTTTACCATTTTTAACATCTTCATAAAGTTTATAAGAAACGGTAATTGAAGTAGCATATTTATAAACATAATAAGGTGAGTGGAAAAAATGAAGAATTCGTGGTCATGAGTATCCTTTTCCTTTTTCTTCGTATTTATCTAATGCTTTTTGTCCATATTTATTAGCTGTATTTTCAAATAAATCAGCCAAAATATCGGCGTTTAATGGCACTTCTTTTTCTACTAATTTATGTGCTTCTCATTCAAATTCAGCAAATTGAATTTGACGAAAAAAAGTACCAATTACAGTTTCAATATGAGTTTGTAGTAAGTAAATGCGTTCTTGATTATTTGACGCTTTATTATATAAATAATCAAATGCTAGATGTTCATTAACTGTTGAAGCAACTTCAGCTAAAATAATTGGATAGTCAGCATTTGGATATTTTTGATATTTTTCTGAAAATAGGCTGTGAACAGAATGACCTAATTCATGAGCTAGTGTATTAAGTGAATTAATAGTATCATCTCAATTCATTAAAATAATGGGTTCTACGCCATTACCACCTGTTGAATAAGCACCAGTTCGTTTATTTGTGTCTTCATAATAGTCAATTCTACCTGGTAATAATGCTAAGTTTAATTGTTCTAAATATTCATCACCTAAGATACTTAAAATTTCTTTGATTGAATTAATACCTTCTTCAACACTGAATTTTTTGGTTGGTATTGTTGTCATTTTTAAACTAGTATCGGTACTATAAAATTTTTTAAATTTAAAAAATTTACGTTTTAAATTATAAAATTCTTCTACTAAAATAGCGTGTTTCTGTCCCGTTTTTATTAAATTTTCATATAGTATTAATGGTACATCATCACTTAATAAACTATATTCTAAAGTAGTTAAATGTTTTTTATTATCTTTTTCTTTATGGTTGTTACGAATTTTTATTTCTTCAACAGCTACTTCTAAAATACTTTCATAAACTTGTGCTAATGAATGTTTTTTATTTTTAATATCTTCATAAAATTTTTTTGAAATATCAATTCTTAATTGTTGATCTTTTACTGGATTACTATTTTCTAAAATGTCTAAATATAAAGTTTGTGTTAATTCTTGTTCTTTATTTTGATAATTAAACATTGTTTTTTGTTTATCAGCATAAACCAAACTATCATATAAACCACCAGCAGCACTTCTTGATTTACTAACTTTACTTAGTAAAGTTTCATCGTGCTCACTTAAAATAAATTTTTCAAATTTAAAGAAAACTTCCATATCATGTTTATATATCATTAATGAGGGATCATTATTAATCCAGTTTTTAATAGTTTGTAAACCAATAGTTTTAATTTCTGGTTCAATCCATGCTAATTTTTCCGATAACTTACTTTGTTGAGTCGCAAATAAACTAGATAATTGTTGCAATTCTAAGTTAGTTTGATCTAAATCTCCATAATGTAAATATTGTACAACTTTAGATCCTAACATTGATATTTCTTTGCTAATTGCTAAATATTTTTTAAAGTTATCAATATTATTTAATTTTCCTTTAAAAGTTAAAAGTTGATTGGCAAATTTATCAAACTCAGGTAAAGCTTTTTTTCAAGATTCATTATTAATAAATAAATGCTTAAAATCTCAGCAGTACTTTTTTTTATCTTTTTCATTTAATTCAGAACGCTTCATAGTTTTTGCTCCATTCTATGGTAATATTACAATACAATAATAATACAATAATATTGTTTAACTTATCTATTTTTGTTGTAATTTTCGAAAATATTAATTCAGATATATTGTAATTATTTTAATATTACCATTTAGGAGTGAAAATATGGATAAAAATATTCTACTTAATGTTAGTAGTAAACTTGAATTAAAATTAAAATTAACAGCGGTATTTGCTGATAAAGTTCCTCATGAATTGATTGCTAAAGAAAAAAATAAATTAACATTAATTTCTGAAGATAAAACTTATTACCTATATTTAGGTGATAGTAAAGGTTTAACTCGTAATGATGTTTATAATTTTTTTGTAAATTTTAGTAGTAATAATAGTCAAGATTTGGATATTGATGTCAAATCTTTTGTTACGAGTAATTTAGATGAAAGTATACTTTTACAAACTATATATGAAGCATTATGATTTGGTACTTTTAAAGAATATACTTTAAAAAGTAAAAAGAATGAAGAAAAAAAAGTTAAATATAATGTTGTTTCAACAGCAAAATTCCCTAGCTATACTTCACAACAACAGATCGAAATTCAAGGAGAAAGTATTAATTTAGCACGTAATTTGCAAGATATGCCACCTAATTTATTATATCCCGAAGTTTTTGCAAAAAAAATTCAAGATACAGCAAAAGGTATTAAAAATTTATCAGTAAAGGTTTTAGGGCAAAAAGAAATAACAGAGCTAAATATGAATTTATTATTAGCAGTTAATGCTGGAAGTAATTTTGATGCTCGTGTTGTTGTTTTGGAATATAAAGGTGATCCACAGCATGCCGATGATATTTTGGGATTAGTTGGTAAAGGAATTACTTTTGATAGTGGTGGTTATTCACTAAAACCTTCTTCAGCAATGAAAGGTATGAAATTTGATATGTCGGGTGCAGCTAGTGTATGTAATGCTGCCATTGCTGCTGCTAAATTACAATTAAAAATAAACTTTGTCGCTGTTGCTTGTTTAACAGAAAATAAGATTGGTGGTCATGCTACTTTAGTAGAAACAGTTTTTACTTCAATGAATGGTAAAACTGTAGAAATTAATAATACCGATGCAGAAGGAAGATTGGTATTAGCAGATGGTATGACATATGCTTTACGTAAAGGAAAAGCAAATCGTATTATTGAATTATCAACTTTAACTGGTGCAATGCTAGTGGCATTAGGTAGCTATATGACTGGTGCTTTTGCTACTGATGATAAATTATTTAATGATTTTGATTTATCATCACAACAAACTAATGAGGAAATTTGAAGAATGCCAATTCATCAACAAAATATTTTAAATATGCGTTCATCTAAAATAGCTGATTTAAGTAATCTTTCTAAAGATCCATATGGTGGTTCATCAAATGCTGCTGCATTTTTAAAAGAATTTAGTGAAGATAAACCATTTTTACATTTAGATATTGCAGGAACTGCTTATAAAAATGATCGTGGTATGGGTGTATTAATTAAAACATTAGTTCAATATATGAAAAATTATAGTACAAGTAAATAAAGTTATAAAAAGGAATAATCATAACAATTATTCCTTTTTTATTTTATAAAAAAGTTATTTGACAATATTTTTAGTTAATTGGTATTGAAATAATATTTGATTCTATTTTTTGTAGTGTTTTTAATAATGGTGGTAGTTGAGAATTATTAATTTTATTAATATTTAATCGATTACTTGTATTAATAGTATCATTTAATTTAATATTTATTTTTTCTAAGATTTTAATATTTTTATCAAATTTTTCATAATAATTTTTGACTAATTTTTCTAAATTTTCTTCAGTAATATTTGAACTTAATTGGAAAAATGAATTATTTGAGTAAACAGACTGATAACATTTTTTAGGAAAATTACATATATAACTTAATGCTTGACAAGTATATGTATTTTTAAATCTTTCTCAACAAAAATCAGTAATATTAAGTTTAAATGAAAAACCAATTTGGGCTATTATTGCAACTATTATATTTTCTTTAGTTATTAGTAGCTTTAAATCTTTTATAAAATCTATTTTTTTGTTAGCACTTATTTGAGCAGTAATAATATCAAAATAACTATCAAGTGTCATCGAAGATACTATTGATATTAATCAAGTAAATAAATATTTAATATTTTTACAAATATTGTTATTGTAGTCATTATTAGGATTTAAAGTTTGTATTTCTAAAATTTTTTGTATTTCATTTAAATTAAATTCTAGTTTAATAAAATTTAAATCATATCATCTTTTTAAAGCAGTTATTTTTTCATATTCTAATTCAATATCTGCTTCACTAACAGTAGGTTTATTAATAATTTTTTGGGAGCGTACCGATGTTGTCAATAAGATTCAAATTTGTCTTAAAATTATAAAGTTAGACGAGAATAATTTTGACTTCAATATGCAATTGTATGTTAATCTTAACACTTGAAAAATATTAGTCAATAATAATACTTACTTTTATAACACAAAAACTCTTATTAAAGTGCTGAGTTATACTTGTAAGTGCAAGTAAATAAAATTGCAAAAAATTCTCATATAAAAATTTCATAATGCTAAATTTAGTTTAGAAAAAAGTAAGGAGTTTTTATATGAGTTATAAACATCTTGGCATAGATGAAAGGATTTATATTGAGAATCAATTGAAATTTAAATTTAAAATTAGTGAAATAGCTAAAAATCTTAATCGAAGTATTAGTACTATTATTCGAGAAATTAATAGAAATAAAGATAATAATCATTATTTTTCATTAATTGCACAAAATAAAGCTGAAAATCGAAAACAATCACATATTAGTTTTCATAAGTTTAAAAATAAGAATTTAGTAAAATATGTACAACAAAAATTACTATTAGGTTGATCACCTGAACAAATTTATGGCAGAATTAAAAATTTTCATAAAGAGTGAGTTATTAGTTTTAAAACAATTTATACTTGAATTTATTTTGGAATGCTTGATAAAGTTACTAGTAAAAATTTAAGAAGAAAAGGTAAAAAACGAAAATCTAAAGAAAATCGTGGCAAGTTTAATGGTAAATCAATTAAAGAACGAGATATAAATGTTAATGATCGTATAACACTTGGTCATTGAGAAGGAGATACTATAGTATCATCACGAGGTAAAAGCAAATCATGTTTAATAACTTTAGTTGAAAGAGTATCACGATTTACTTTAGCAATATTAGTTAAAAACAGAACTACTAAAGTTATTAATAAAAATGTTAGTTATTATTTATCAATTCTTCCTAAAAACATTGTTAAAACTATTACTTTTGATCGTGGCAAAGAATTTTCAAATTGACAACAACTTGAAAAAAATTTAGATATAAAAATTTATTTTGCCAATCCATATTCACCTTGACAAAGAGGTACTAATGAAAATACTAATGGTTTAATTAGAGAAAAATTTCCTAAAAAATTTATTTTTTCAAAAACTAATAAAAATGAAGTTCATAAATTTATATTGTCTTTAAACCAAAGACCAAGAAAAATACTAAATTATCTTTCACCAATCGAATATTTGGATAGAAAAATAATTTAGTTGCACTTACCTTTACAATTTAGCAACTATAAATTCAATTTTTGTTGAATTAACCATTTCGATAGGAAAAAAACTTGCTCATGGTGAATTTGATTGTTTATAAAATTCTATAAACTCTGGTGCTTCTACTAATTTTTCGGTATTATCTAAATTTTTATTGAATTGTATTGCCATTTTTTGATTTCCTTTCTGTTATAAATTATTATTTTTTTTATAATCCAATAATGTACTTTTTATTGAATTTTGTTGATTTGTTATTATTGTTTGTTGTTTACCACCTGTATTAATTATTTCTTTAAATACTGGTTGTTCTTTAATAATTTTTTTAATAGTTTCTTCAATTTTTGAATTTTCTAAATTATTAGTTTTAAATTTTAAAAAATCATAAAATTCAGTTTTAACTTGATATTTTTTAAATATATTAATTATTTCTTTTTCTTTAATTTCTTGATTAAGTTTATTTAACTTATTTTTTGCTTCATTAACTTTATTTTCTATTTCTTGTTGAGCATTATTTTCAGTTAAAGGTTCAGTTGTTTGTTGAACATTATCTTCATTTTCTAACATTTACATCACCCTTTATTATTTATTTTCTTTATTAATTTTTTCATTTAATTTTGCTAATTTTTTTTGATGTTTTATAATTTTGTTATTTGCTCTAACATGTTTTGGAGTTGTGATAAATCTTTTTAATAAAACAATAATTTCTCTGCAAATTAATGTTCCAACACTTGTTCCAATAATTATTAATTCATGTAAAAATTCTTTCATCTGAATATTTTCCTTTCAATTGTTTATTTTTAATTATTCATCAAATTGACCAGCATTAATTCTTTCAATCATTGATTGTGAATTACTTATAATTTCTACTAATACAGATATTTCTTTATTGAATTCTTCTATTCTTTCTTTATATGTTTTTATTTCCTGATTATAATATTCAATTATTTTTTCTTTATTCATAAATTATTCACCTCCTTTATAAACTCATGTGATTATAATCTCAATTTAATGAAGCATTATCATTATTTAATGGTACTTCGCTTATATTATCACTACCATATTGACTAGTTGTTTCACTATTAATAGTAAATCTATTGTCATTAATTAATCTTGCAGTTTCATCATGAAATGATGTTTCTTGCATTTCTTCATTATGATGTGTAATTTCCATAGGTAATAAATTATGAATAATTTCAGAAGCACCAGCAACAATAGTTGGAACTGCATAAGCATTATTAAAATCATTATTAATACCCATAGCAACACCACTTGATATTAAACAACCACCAGTAGCCATATTACAAATCTTTCTTATTGTTTCAAATTTATTAGGTATTAATTCAGTTAATCCACTAATAAGATTTGAAATACCATAAGCATTTAAACTAATATATGTATCTCAATCCATTAATGACTGATTTTCTTGTTTATTTAATAGTAATCATGGAGGACCTTCTGTTGTAGTTGTAGTAGTTATTGGAGTTGGTGTTGTTGGAATAATAGGATTAATATTATTTTCTGTTCATTTACTATAATTTGCTAAACCAATTGTTCCTAAACCTAGTAATATTTTTTTACTACTATTAATTAATTTAGTTTTAGTATTTGGTCTTTGATTTAAATTTCATATATCTAAACCTAATTTTTTACCAAATAATAAACTATTAATTGAACCTAATACTGGATTTGCAATTACTTGACCATAATAAGCACTTGTACCAATCATTGCACAAATTGGACTTATTCCAGTTCTAATTAATTTAGTTAAAATATAATTTGATTGTGTATTTTCATTTGGCATTATTTAACTTCTCCGTTCATATTCAATAATTTTTCTAAAATATAATGATTTTTATCAAATTCTTTAATAAGTCATTTTTTTGTTTCTGACGGATTTTTAGTAACAAGAATTAATCTTTCTATCATATAAATTAATTCTTGTTTATCTGTTCTATCAAAAATTACTTTTAAAATTTCATCTAACATAATTTATTCTCCTTTGTTTGTTTTTATCAGTTCTCTTATAACATCCAATAAGGAATCTACTACATAAGAATTTAATTCAAATTCATAATTTCTAATTTTAATTTTTTCCTTATGCATTTGTTTATGCTCCTTTAATTTTCTAATTTTTTAATTGTTACTTTAATTCAACCTTGATAAACATCATTATCACCAACTATTAATGCAACATTACTTTCTGGGTCCGAAACAATTATGTGTTTGGATTTAACATTTGGGTATTGTCTTAAAATAATTGCTCTAATATCATTACTTGTATGAATTACTTTTGGAAATGGTGATAATATTTCAATTTCATCTTTATTTTCAAACAAAGTAGGTAATATTATCATTAGTCAAATTCACCTTTTTCTATTTTTTCAATTAATAAATTTAAAATATTTTTGTCAAAATCAGAGTTTGTATAATTAATTTTTTTAGTTCATTTAATTATATCTTTCATATATTTAAGTAATTTTTCTTTATTCATTATCAAAGTCTCCTAAATTTCCTCAACTTCTTCTATTTCATTTATTAACTGCTTCTAATCAACAACTATTACAGGTATTGGATAAAAAGTTTTCTTTTACTTTATTGCACATAGAACATTTATCTTCATATTTCATATTATTTCTCCTTATTTTCAATTTGATTAGCAATTTCATTTAATATTTTTAATACTTTATATTCATTTTTTAATTCTTTAATAATAAATATTAAAAATATTATTAGTGTTATACTTGTTATTAATATTGGTACTATTAATAAAAATTTTCATAATATCATTTTTTACTCTTTTCATTTTTTAAATCATTTAACATTTATTGAACAAAATGCACGATTTTTAGGAATGTTTAAAGTGTTAAAGATTTGACCAGTTACAATAATTTCATCATTTTTGTTTAATAAAATACAGCGTCTATAAAGTTTTGGGTTATTAAAAATTAAAGTAACGTAGTTTAATCCATTTCATTGACCACGAACACTATAATATAATTCTTTATTACCTTTTTCGTAATATTTTGCTTCAATAGTGTTACTCAGTTTTACTGTTAATTTGACATAATTTGCTTTATCTTTCATTTTTATAATTCCTTAAATAATATTGAATATGTTTATATGCATCTTGTTCATGTTTTGTAAATTTTATATTTCCTTTATAATTTTCTATTTTAGTTTTATTTTTTGGTTCACTTTCTTGAAAATCTCAATTCATAACGTCTTCTACTAATACCATTAATGCACCAATAATTTTAGGTGT
Organism: Spiroplasma endosymbiont of Lasioglossum villosulum; assembly: GCF_964020195.1. NCBI lineage: Bacteria > Bacillati > Mycoplasmatota > Mollicutes > Entomoplasmatales > Spiroplasmataceae > Spiroplasma > Spiroplasma endosymbiont of Lasioglossum villosulum. The sequence goes on along the minus strand of NZ_OZ026539.1, from coordinate 1,370,812 downwards.
TGCTAATGGATTAGTTAATAATTGTTTTGAAGTTAAAAAGAAATTTTCTACAATAACTAATATTTTTTTATCAATAAATTTGTTTTTAGTTATTTGAAAATATATTTTATAAAAATCTTTACTTTCTAAAATAGTTATTGTTTTAAATGTTTTATTTAAAACAATACTATTAGTTTCATTTGAATATATAACAATTCCATTATTACCAATACCAGCGGGGTCAATTCCAATAATTAAGTCATATTGCATAATTAATCAAATTCACCATTTTGAATTTTTTCTTGTAATTTCATTATTAATTTAAGTTTTCAATTACTAATATTAATTTTAATTTCATCACTAATATCATCTTTAAGTAATTCCATAAATTCATTATCAAGATAATAAATTAATTTTTCTTTATCCATATTTATACCTCCTACTTAACCTAATATTTAAAATACAGTCATAACAAATCGCTTTACTATTTTTATCTCTTAAAAAATATTTTCTTGTTTTTATATCATTAGTATTAAAGAATAAATAATCTAATTTATTTTGTTTACATGTTCAACAAAAATACTTTTTCATTATGAGTTGAAATTTCCTTATAAGAAGTAACTAAATAATTAATTGGTAAATCATCATGTTTATATGGATTATTTATTTTAAAACCTTTTCTGTTTTCTTCTCACGTAATGTTATATTTAAAACAAGGATTAGTAATTTTAGTTTTGTTATCAGTTATTTCACCCATAAATCAACTATTATGCTGTTCATAAAATGTTAATGGTTCAAGTTTTATATCATTAAGATAATATTCTTTTGGAGTAATTGGTTTATTAACAGTTATTTTTTGGTCTTTAATATATGGTTCTAATAATTTTATTAATTCATTACCACTTAATTCTCTTTTAATATTTTCTAAATTAAAAACTCAATATGTGTAACTGTTATCAACAATAAAAGAATTATTTTTAATCATTCATTTTGGAAGTGATAATTTATATTCAACATAATCAATAAGAATAGATTGTGGTTTATCTTTAACAATTTGTTCTTTTTTAAATTCTATTTGCATAATAATCCTTTCCTAATATGTTCTGTTGCTTCTAGCATAAAGAACATATATTTTGATGTTTAGATTATTAATACTACTACTATTCGTTTTATTCATTCCATGAAAACTGGGCTCAAAAATAAATTGTGAAATTTTAAAAAACATTGAGGCATTCGATTCAATATTTATTTAATTTGTGTTAAACAAATTAATATTTTAATTGAACCGGCCCCGCTCAATTTTTTTTACAAGTTTGAAATTTATTTTCTCGCCCAAAAAAATTTTTCAAAAAAAATAAAAAATAAAACCAACACTTGCTCACTGGGGAGTGGCAAGGTTGGTTAAATAAAGAATAGAATTAATACAATAGGTCCCTACAACAGGTCTATATATACTAGTTTCCAATTCGCTCCCACCCCAAGAATTACCATTTCTGGTTAGTATATTTTATTAGGTATCACTCCACTTTTTATTTATCCATGCAAGTCCACATGCTAGCTACTATTTTTAACAACTGTGTTGTAGTTCACTTTTTTAGTTCCCTAACACGTGTTGATAATAGTGTTAAAGAGGTTTATTAAAAATTTTAAAATTTTACAATTACAAAAAAAGACAAGATTTTTATTCTCGTCTTTTGTCATTTATTTTTAATTTAAGGGTTTAAAAAAGAAAGGAGCTATTTTTAAAACTTTTTAGTTATCGACATCTTCGACACGCTCCCAATTTATGCATTGTCATAATAATGAGTGTTTAATATTTTTTAATCCATTTTCAAATAGATTAAATTTTAATTTAAAAATTATTAATGCTAAAAAGGATACAATAATAGTTTCAAGAGCAGTAAAAGTTTTAACAAAGGATGTTGGAGTTAAAGGTAAATCATTGGCTATATCGTTTTTTATAATACTTATAGAACTAGCAAAAGATACTCCGCTAGTGAAAACTGCGAAAGTAGCAATAATTTTTATTAATTCATTAGTAATTATTGAATATGCTTTAAGATTGTTATTAATGTTTTCTTCAATGGTTAATATAATATTATTTTCAGTATTATTATTTAAAAGAGTTTTAAACTTTGTAACTAATTGTTGACATAAGTTTGAAAACTCTTTCATTTGTGTTTCTAATGTATTTTTATTTGTTTCAAGAATATTAATTTTAGTTTTTATTTCCTCAAAATTAAGGTTAGTTATTTCAGTAGTATTAGTAAATACTTTATCTTTTATTTTATTTCATACTTTATAAAATAAAGTTTTTTCTAATTGACTATTACCGAAATTTGTTAAACATTTCTTTAGAAATGAAACAAAGAGTGAAATAGTAGTATTGCCAAGTACTTCTCATTTAATTAAAGTAGTAAATGCCTTTTTAAAATCTATATCCTCATTACTATTTACTTGAGTACTAATAATGTTTAAACTAGCAATTGTAATAATAGCTGATGATATTCATAGCGATCCCGAAACTAAATGTTTAATTTCTTGGTAAAATCCATTAGTTCAATTTTTAATAGTTTGTTTTCATGTGCTAGTATTATTTGATAGTGGTAATAAAGGTGTGGTTTCAGTTATTAATGATAATGGCATTAGTATTCTCCTTAATTACTTAAAATATTTGTTTTTCTTTTTAATCTTTATAATAAATTCTAATAAAATATTTTATACAATATTTACTTTTAATGTTATTTATAAGATTACTATTATCAATATTATAAGTTTTCGTATAAATTAAATAATTAATTATTACTTATTTATATAAGAATAAAAAGATAAAATTTGTTAAAAATAATGTTAATTTTAAATAATTTCATTAATTTTTTTGACTTTAACTATTTTATTGTATATCATTCATTTATCTTTAAATCATTATTTGTTCTGCTAATTAAGATGGTCACACAAAACATGTGTGTATAAATATTTAGGAGGAAAATAATATATGATCAAAAATATGAGGAAATTATTATCATTAATGTCTATTTTAGGATTTTCAACAGTAACAGTAACGAATGTAGTTGCTTGTACTTCTGCTGATACTTCTATAAAACATGAAACAAAAAAGAATGGACTTACTTGATATCCACCAGATAATATGGAAAATATTATTAAAGATATCAATAATACAATTATTCCAAAAAATGGATGAGTAGCAGATGGTAATTATGAAATACCAATTTCCATGAAGGATTTGATTCAAAAAGAATATGATAAATATTTTACTGGCAAAGAAGGTACTTTAAAACCAATAAAGACTGTTGCTAAAGATGAAAATATAGTAGATTCTTTTCAAGACATTTATACTAATAGTTCTAATACCAAACAAATTTATCAAACGCAATCACAATCTAAAACTATTACTAATACTAATACTTTTTCTTGAAAAACATTAGAAAAAATTGGAGTTAAAGTTAAAGCTGAATTTAAAATTCCTTGAGTTGGTAAAAGTGATGTTGAAACTAGTGCTGAATTTGCTTCAGAGCAACAAGGAACTAAAACTACTAGTGATAGAAACATTAACTAATCCAAGTCAATCATTTAAATTAAAATCACATTCAATAGGAACAGTTTTATATACTATTAAGCAAGGAACGTATCATAATGAAGGGAAAATTAGTTATCCAGTAAATTTAACTGATACTATTAGTTCTTCATATTATTGATCACAAACGGGTCAATGAAGTAAAAGTGATTATACTATTAAAGATTTGATTAAACTTTTAGTTGATAACGGTTATAAAGAACAACTTAAAATTGGTTCTAACACTTATTCAATTATTTCAACAGATAATCCCGATAACCCAAAAACTGTTTTTTTAAATTTACCTATTTCTTGAGATTCACAGGGTGGAAAATTAAATGTAACATTTGATGAAAAGTCTTTATAGTTTAATATGAATATAATCTTAGTTAATCATTAACTTTTTTTAATAAAATTGAAGTTTAAACTTCAATTTTATTTTTTTGTATTAATAAATAATTAATGTTTTTATTTTGTTTAATGAATTTTTCTTCATATTCAGTTTTAATAAATGCTTCATCATTTTTTATTATATTATTATCTTGATGTAGATTAATTGTATATTCTAATAAATTTCATTTATTTTTTTCAAATTCTAAAAGTGAATAATTAAATAAATTGTTATTATCTGTTTTAAAGTGAAGTTGACCATTTTTTATTAAAATTTTTTTGTATATTTCTAAAAATTTTTGGTATGTTAATCTTCTTTTAAAATGTCTTTTTTTAGGTCATGGATCAGAAAAATTTAAATAAATTTTATTAATTTCATTATTGGCAAAAAAATCTTTTAAATTTATGGCATCTTCTATAATTATTTTTAAATTACATAATTTATTTTCAATTAATTTTTTTAATAATATAGTTACAATAGAAATATTTTTTTCAATAGCAATATAATTTTGATTTGAATTTTGTTTAGCAAGATTTATAATGAAATTTCCTTTGCCACTTCCAATTTCAATATTGATTGGATTTTTATTTTGAAATATTTTTTTATTTCATTTCCCTTTGTAATTATAGGGATCATTAATACATAAATTATTATGTGTTAAAATAAATTCTTTTGCTCATGGCTTATTTCTTACTCTCATTGTAATTCCTTTTCTAATTTAATCAACATAGTTGTTATAAAAGTGTAACTTACTAATTTTAGAATTATATCAAAATTGAAGTTTAAATATCTTTTGCTAAAAGAATTTCATTATTATATTTATATCATGTAATATTTTTATTTAAATAAATTTTGTGAAATATTATAATTATATATTACCTTTTACTTTTTTAAAGTAAGAAAATAATAAAAAAATAATGGTATTTTATTATTTTTTTAATAAAAATCTTTATTTTTTACAACTAAATTAATAGTTAAAAGATTATGAGCAAAAAACCCATTATTTTTTTTGTTTTTTTTGTATTTTGCTATTCCCTTTTACCATTACACTATGTTATACTTACAAGGCGTGATTGTTATGTATAAATGCTGATACACTGATATCAGTTGTCATTATATCACATGTTTTGTTCTTTATTTTATTAAAAATCGTTCTAAGGAGGATATAGCCAATGGCAATCATAGGAGACAAAGTAAAAATTCGTTTAGAAAGTTATGATCACTCAGCTATTGACCAAATAGCACAGAAAATTAAAGATGTGTTAAAAAAAGAAGGTGCTAAAGTGGTAGGTCCAATTCCATTACCAACTCATAAAGAAATTTTCACTATTCTTCGTTCACCGCATAAACATAAAGATTCACGTGAACAATTTGAAAAGAGAACTCACAAAAGAATTATTGGTGCTCAATTATCACCAAAATCTTTAAATGCTCTAAGTGGACTTACTATCCCTAATAGTGTTAGTATCTCTTTGATAATCGAATCTAAAGATGAAAAAAAATCAACTTTAAATCAAGTATCAAAAAAGATTAATAAAAAAAATTATTAAAATCGATAAATATTAATTATTTACAACATATTCCAAGGAGGAAATTATGAAAGGAATCTTAGGTAAGAAACTAGGAATGTCACAAGTTTTCTTAAACAACGGACAACTAGTTCCAGTAACAATTATCGAAGTACAACCAAATGTAGTAAGTCAAGTTAAAACAAATGTAAAAGACAAATATAGTAGTTTACAACTTGCAACGTTCGATCTTCGTGTTACTTTATCAAACAAACCAACAATCGGACACTTTAAAAAAGCCGACAGTCAACCTAAGCGCTTCGTGAAAGAAATTCGTAACATGAACGGATTTAATCATAAAGATCTTATTAATGTTGCTGACGTATTCACAGCAGGTGAATTCGTTGATGTTCAAGGAACTTCTAAAGGTAAAGGATTTACAGGACGCATTAAACGTCATAATCAATCACGTGGTCCAATGGGTCATGGATCAGGTTTACATCGTCAAATGGGTTCAACAGGTTCTATTAATGCTAACCGTGTGTTTAAATCACAACCAATGCCAGGGCAAATGGGAAATGTTAAACGTAGTGTTGCTAACTTAGAAGTTATTAAAGTAGATAAAGAAAATAATTATCTTTTAGTAAAAGGTTCAGTTCCAGGACCAAAACAAGGCTTTCTTGTTATTAAACAAGCAGTTAAAAAACCAATTCTCAAAACCCCAGTATCATTAGTTGTTAGAAATCAAAATACTACAACCGAAGTTACTGATGGTCAATAAAGTTAATTATGGAGGATAGCAAAATGAAAATTAATGTTGTTAACAACGCTGGAACAAAAGTTAGCGAATTAACTTTAAACGAAAAAATTTGAGGAATTGAACCCCACAAGCAAGCGCAGTTTGATAGTTTATTAAGTTATAATGCTACAAAACGTCAAGGAACACACGCTGTTAAAAGTCGTGCTGAAGTTGCTGGCGGTGGTAGAAAACCATGAAAACAAAAAGGAACAGGTAATGCGCGTCAAGGCTCAATTCGTTCACCACAATGAAAAGGTGGGGGGATTGTTTTTGGACCAAATACTGATCGTAATTATTTAATTGGATTACCAAAAAAAGTAAGAAGATTGGCAATAAAATCAGCATTGGCTGCCAAATTCCAAAATAAAAACATAGTTGTAATTGATGAATTAAACTTTGAAAAACCTTCAACTAAAATTATGTTAGAAACTTTAAAAGTTTTAGAATTAGCAAACAATAAAACACTAATTGTTTCAGGAATAAGCAATAAAGAAACAGTTATTAAATCAGGTCGCAATTTACCTAGAACAACAACAATCGCTGCTAATAGTATTAATATTTACGATTTATTAAATGCTAAAAAAGTATTGTTTACTACTGAGGCAATTAAAATCGTTGAGGAGGCTTTAATTTAATATGCATTTAAGTGAAGTTATAGTAAAACCAGTATTAACTGAGAAAACTTATAAACAAATGGCTGAAGGTATTTATACATTTACTGTTAACCGTAAAGCTAATAAAAGTTACGTTAAAAAAGCCTTTGAACAGATTTTTGAAGTTAAAGTAGCAGACGTTAATATTATTAATAGTAAACCAAAAACTAAAACTGTTGGTAGATTTGTTGGAAAAACATCGGCAGTAAAAAAAGCTCTTATTAAATTAGCTCCTGGTGAACAATTAAGTTTGTTTAGTTCTGAAGAACAAAGCTAATGAGATTGGAAGGAGAAAAAAACAATGGCAATTAGAAAAATTAATCCCACTACTGCAGGAAGACGTAATATGACCGTTCTGGATTACAAACAGAACTTAACTATTGGTAATAGCCCTGAAAAATCTTTATTAGTAAATTTAGTTAAACAAGCTGGTAGAAATAATCAAGGTAAAATTACAGTAAGGCATCAAGGTAATGGTCATAAGGTTAAATACCGTATTATTGATTTTAAACGTAACAAAGACAATGTAGTTGGAACAGTTAAAACAATTGAATATGATCCAAATCGTAATGCTAACATTTGTCTTATTTCTTATCTTGATGGTGAAAAGCGTTATATCTTAGCACCAAAAGGAATCAAAGTAGGAGATAAGTTATTAAGTGGTGAAAACAGTGATACTGTTAAAATTGATATTACTGTTGGTAACTGTTTACCATTATCACAGATTCCACAAGGAACAGTTGTTCATAATGTTGAATTAAAACCAGGTAAAGGTGGACAAATGGCACGAAGTGCTGGTGGTAGTGTTCAAATTCTTGGTCGTGATGAAACAGCTAAGTATACATTATTAAAATTAACATCAGGTGAAGTTAGAAAAGTATTAAGTAATTGTCGAGCTACAATTGGTACAGTTGGAAATGATGATCATAACTTAGTAAATATTGGTAAAGCAGGAAGAAATCGTTGAAAAGGAATTAGACCTACTGTTCGTGGTAGTGTTATGAACCCAAATGATCACCCACATGGTGGAGGAGAAGGTAAAGCCCCAATCGGAAGAAAAGCTCCAGTAACACCATGAGGTAAAAAAGCATTAGGTTTAAAAACTCGTGATAGTAAAAAAGCATCAAATAAATTAATTGTACGAAGAAGAAATGCAACAAAGTAGGAGGAAAGTAATATATGTCAAGATCTTTAAAAAAAGGACCCTTTGCTGATAGTCATTTATTAAACAAAGTGGAAACTCAAAATAAAAATAAATCAAAAAAAATTATTCAAACTTGATCTCGTCGTTCAACAATTTTCCCACAATTTGTTGGACATACATTCGGTGTACATAATGGCAAAACACATTTACCTGTATATGTAACAGAAGATATGGTTGGTCATAAATTAGGAGAATTCGCACCCACACGTAAGTTTGGTGGTCACGGTTCTGACAAGAAAAAGCGTTAGGAGATAGAAATTATGGAAGCAAAAGCTCATTTAGATAAATTACGCATTAGTCCAAGAAAAGTGCGTTTAGTAGCCGATTTAGTTCGTGATAATGCTGTTGCCAAAGCTCTAGTAATTCTAGCTCATGAAAAAAAACGCGCAGCACAGCCAATTATAAAATTAATTAATTCAGCAGTTGCTAATGCTGCTAATAACTATGGAATGGAAGCCAACAAATTACGTATTAAGGAAATATTTGTAAATGAAGGTTCAACTATGAAAAGATTTATGCCCCGTGCTCATGGTAGAGCATATCAAATCTTAAAAAGAACAAGCAAAATCACTATCGTGGTTAGCGATAATTAGGAGGTAAATAAGTAATATGGGTCACAAAGTTAGTCCAAATGGATTAAGATATGGTATTAATAAAGATTGACAATCACGTTGATATGCAACTAGTAATGAAGATTTAGTAAAATGAATTTTAGAAGACCACAAAATTAGAAAAGCACTATTTGCGCATTTAAAAACTTCTGGTGTTTCTAAAATTGAAATCGAAAGAACTAAATCACAAATTACCTTATTTATCCACTGTGTTCGTGTTGGTTCAGTTTTAGGGCAAGGCGGTTCAAACATTGAAGTATTAACAACATTAATTCGTAAAACAATTAAAAATCGTAAAATAGGTATTAGAATTAATGTTGTTGAAATTAAAAATCCTGATATTGATGCGCAAACAATTGCTAATACATTAGCACAACAAATAAGCAATCGTATGTCACATCGTACAACACAAAAATTAGCAATTCGTAAAGCACTTCGTGCTGGAGCAAAGGGAATTAAAACTCGTGTTTCAGGAAGACTTGGTGAAGCGGATATGGCACGTGTTGAAGGTTATTCAGAAAGTAGTGTTCCTCTAGCAACATTACGTAGTAATATTGATTATGCTACTGCTGAGGCAAAAACAACTTTTGGTCAAATTGGTATTAAAGTTTGAGTATATAAAGGTGAAATTTTATCAGGAACTGACTCAACTCAACCTGAAATTATTTCAAAATATAATCAAAGAAATAATAACAATCGCCGAAATAATTACCCACAACAACCACGTAAGGAGGTAAAGTAAGATGGCTATACCTAAGAGATATAAACACTCTTGCGTCCACCGTTTAAGTTATGAAGGAACTGCAAAAGGTTGTAAAACAGTTGCTTTTGGAACTTACGGACTTCGTGCTGAAGAAGGTTCTTACATTACTGAAAGACAAATTGAAGCAGCCAGAGTAGCAATGACACGTTACATGAAACGTGGTGGAAAAGTTTGAATTAGAATCTTTCCACATTTACCAATTACTAGAAAACCAGCGGAAGTACGTATGGGTTCAGGAAAAGGTTCAATTGATCATTGAGTCTCAGTAGTAAAAGAAAAAACAGTTATGTTTGAAGTATCATATCCTAATGAAGCAACAGCACGTGAAGCATTGCGTCTTGCAATGCACAAGTTGCCAATCAAATGTAAAATTGTTACTAGAGAAATAAAACCAACAGAAGAAGTAAAGGTTGCTAAAAATTTAACAACAGAATTGGGTGAAGCAAATGGAAATGCAAGTAATTAAAAATAAATCAACTTTAGAATTACAACAAGACGAAGAAACTCTTCGTGCACAATTGTTTGCTTTACGAATTCAAAGTTCGTTAGGTAAACTAGAAACTCCGCATATGATAAATAATCTTCGTAAGGATATTGCTCGTATTAAAACTGAATTAACTATCAGAATTAATAATGGTGAAAAAATCAAACCATTACATATTAATAAAATGGTATTACCAGAAGAAAATAAAGAAAGCAAAAAAACTAAAAAAGTTGCTAAAGTTGATGATAAAAAAGATATTAAAGTTAAAACAATAACTAAATCAGAAGTTATTAAAGAATCAGATAAAATTGCTAAAAAAGAAGTTACTGAAAAAACAACTAAAGCAAAATCATCAAACAAAGAAGTTAAAAAAGTTACTGCTACTAAAGTAGAAAAACCATCTAAAAAACCTACAGTTAAGAAAACTGTAACACCAGCTAAGGAGGACAAAGAATAATGACAAATATTATTCCAAACAAACAACGTAAAACTTTTGTTGGAATTGTAAGTTCTGACAAAAATGATAAAACAATTACTGTTGTTGTTGAAACTTCAAAACGACATCCAATGTACCATAAAAGTTTTAAGTCAACTAAAAAGTATCATGCCCATGATGAAACTAACCAAGCTAAAATTGGTGACAAGGTTGAAATCATTTCAACTCGTCCACTTTCAGCTCTAAAACGCTTCCGTTTGTTAAAGATTATTGAATCTAAAACAAATAAAAAAGCTTAATTAACCAGGAGGATAAGAAAGATGTTACAAAATCTATCGTGAGCCAATGTGGCTGACAATACTGGTATTAAAGAAGTTATGGTTATTAGAGTTTTGGGTGGTAGTACTAAAAAATTTGTTAAAATTGGTGATATTGTTGTTTGTTCAGCAAAATCAGTAACACCTAATAGTGCAATGAAAAAAGGACAAGTTGTTAAAGCAGTTGTCGTACGTAGTAAATTTGGTGTAAAACGTAATGATGGTTCTTGTGTAAAATTTGATGATAATGCAGTAGTAATTATTAAAGAAGATAAAACGCCACGTGGTACTAGAGTATTTGGTGTCTTGGCTCGTGAAGTTAAAGAGCGTGGTTATAATAAAATTGCTTCTTTAGCAGAAGAAATTGTTTAGGAGGATGAAATAAATGGCAAGCAAAAAGAAACCAGTTATTAGTCTTGATACTAAATTAAAAAGAGGCGACCAAATTAAAATCATTGCAGGAAAGCATAAAGGTCATACCGGACCAATTATCCAAGTACTTCGTGAAAAAAATCGTGTTATTATTGAAGGTATTACTGCTAATAAAAATAAAAAACCTACTCAAAATGATCAAGAAGGTGGAATTGTGGAAGTAAAAACTAGTGTTCACATTTCTAATGTAATGATCCTTGATGGTAAAAAAGATAAAAAAGTAACAAAAATTGGGTACAAAATTGATAAAGATGGCAAAAAAGTTCGTATTGCACGAAGATCTGAAACAGAATTACGATAATAAAGGAGTAACAGCATAAAAATGAATCGTTTACAAGAAAAATATAATAAAACTATTATTCCCCAATTGCAAAAAGAATTAAATTTTACATCAATAATGCAAGTACCCAAAATTGAAAAAGTTGTTATTAATATTGGTGTTGGAGATGCAAGTAGTAATCCAAAAGCCATTGATAAATCAGTATCTGAATTATCAAAAATTACTGGTCAAAAACCAATTATCACTAAAGCGAAAAAATCAATTGCCGGCTTTAAATTAAGAGCGGGAATGCCAATTGGTTGTAAAGTTACATTACGTGGCGAAAAAATGTATGGTTTCCTTGATAAATTTATCTCAATTTCTTTACCAAGAATTCGTGATTTTCAAGGTTTATCAGTTAAAGCATTTGATCAAAATGGTAATTACACTGTTGGTATTAAAGAACAAATTATTTTTCCTGAAATTAATTATGAAGAAGTAGATAAAGTTCGTGGTATGGAAATCTCAATTATTACCACAACATCAAATAATGCAACAGCATTATTGTTATTAAAAAAAATAGGATTACCGTTTAAAAAACAAGGAAAGCAGGTGGCATAAGATGGCAAAAACTTCATTAAAAGTAAGACAAGCCCGTAAATCAAAGTTTAGTACGCAAGCATATACACGCTGTCAAAAGTGTGGCCGTCCTCATGCGGTTATTCGTAAATTTATGTTATGCCGTATTTGTTTTCGCGGTTTAGTATACCAAGGACAAATTCCTGGTATTAGAAAAGCATCATGATAGGAGGTATATAATTATGATGACAGATCCAATAAGTAATATTTTAACAGTTATTCGTAATGCTATTAGCGCTGCGGATAGCAGTAAAAATCGAGTAGTTAGTGTACCTTCTTCAAAACAACTAGTTAAGATAGCCGATATCTTGCAAAAAAATGGTTATATTGAAAAATATCGTGTTACTAAAGAAAATCCTAGCAAACCTAAATTAGAACTTTTATTAGTTCATACTGGTAAAAGTCCAATTCTTGGTTTAAAAAGAATATCTAAACCAGGATTAAGAATGTATGCAAAATGTGAAGACTTACCAAGTGTGTTAAATGGTTATGGAATTGCAATCATTTCTACATCAAAAGGTATTATGACAAATAAACAAGCAAAAAAACTTGGTCTTGGTGGCGAAGTTCTTGCTTATGTATGATAAGGGGGAAACTCTATATGTCACGTATTGGTAACCGTATCCTTACCATTCCAGTAAATACTTCAATAACGCTAGATGCAAGTAACTTGTTAACTGTTACAGGAGCAAAAGGTTCTTTAAAAAAACTATTACCAAATGTTATTAAAATTAACGTTGATGAAGAGAAAAAAACAATTACTACAACAAGACCTGATGATAACAAAAAAAATAAACAACTTCACGGAACAACTAATTCATTAATTAATGGAATGTTAGTTGGTGTATCAACAGGTTTCATGAAAGAATTAGAAATAAATGGTGTTGGATATCGTGCTGCTGTCCAAGCTAATATCTTAAATTTAACATTAGGATATTCTCATCCTATTAAGTTTGAAATTCCGCAAGGAATTACCATTGTTGCTCCTAAACCAACAGTATTACAAATTAGTGGTATTGATAAACAATTAATTGGAGAAGTTGCAGCCAAAATTCGTAAATTCCGTAAACCAGAACCATATAAAGGTAAAGGAATCAAATATAAAAATGAACACATTCGTCGTAAGGAAGGAAAAGCTGCTGGTAAAGGTAAATAATCTTATACTGGCACTTAAGGAGAATAGAAAATGATTAATAAACAACAAGCTCGTAAAGTTCGTCATTATCGTATTCGTAGTAAAATTATGGGTACTAGTGAAAGACCACGCTTAAATATCTTTAAATCTAATAATAGTTTTTATGCTCAAATTATTGACGATACTGCTTCAAATACAATTATTGGTGTATCAACATTAACATTTAAAGATTTAGCATCAAAAAGCAATATAGATGCTGCTACTAAACTTGGAGAAACAATTGCTAATTTAGCTATTAAGAAAAAAATTAAAAAAGTGGTTTTTGATCGTGGTGGATATTTATATCATGGTAAAGTGAAAGCATTCGCAGAAGCAGCGCGTAGTGCTGGATTAGAATTCTAAAAAAGGAGAATTAAAAGTATGAGTTTAGAAAATAAAAAAACAATTATTGATGATAAAGAAAATACTGAAGTTCAAAAATCAGTAGCAAAATCTTCTGTTAAAGCAGAAGTAAAAAATCCTACTGGTAATGAAAATAAAATTAGACATACTAATTCATCACAACCAAGAAATAGCCATGATAAAAAAGAAAATAAAGTTCGTGAACCACGTAAAAATTTTGAACGTAAACCAAAAACTCCAAGTGAATTTATTGAAAAAGTGATTTGAATCAGAAAAATTAACAAAGTAACAACCGGGGGAAGAAGATTGCGTTTCTCTGCTGCTGTTGCTATTGGTAATGGTAAAGGAGTAGTTGGTTTTGGTATATCTAAAGCCAATGAAGTTCCTGATGCAATTAAAAAGGCAATTGAAGCTGCTCACAAAAATTTAACAACAATTACGATAACTAAAAACAATAATTCTATTGTTCATGAAGTTAAAGGTAAATATTGTGGAAGTGAAATTTTATTAAAACCAGCTAAAGAAGGAATCGGAATTAAAGCTGGTGGATCTGCTCGTGATATTTTAGAATTAGTTGGTATTCATAATATTTATTCAAAAGCATTTAGATCTAGAAATAAAATTAATTTAGCTAGAGCAACAATTGCAGGTCTTGGCAATGTTAAACCAGCACAATATTTTATAAAAAATAAAAATCTTACTACTAAGCGTAGTAATGGTTAGAGGTGGATTATGGAAACAACATTACATAACTTAAAACCAACACCAGGTTCTCGTAAAGACATTAAACGTTTAGGTAGAGGAACTTCATCTGGAAAAGGTAAAACGGCTGGTAAAGGGACAAAAGGACAAAATGCCCGTACCGGTGGTGGAACAAGACCCGGATTTGAAGGAGGACAAACACCACTATATCGTCGTATTTCAAAACGAGGGTTTACTAACTTTACTACAACCAATTATAGTATTATTAACTTAGAACAAATTGATTTAATTAAAGAGCATGAAATAACACCTGAACTTTTATTTCAATTAAAATTGATTAGAAGTAAAAAAGATGGTATTAAAGTTCTTGGTAAAGGTAAATTAACAACACCAAAAACAATTAAAGCTCATAAATTTTCAAAATCAGCAATTACTGCTATTGAACAAGTCGGAGGAAAAGCGCAGGTGATCTAAGTGTTCACAACAACCCGTGAATTAATAAAAAAGTATAAAGAAGTTATAATTAGAATTTTATTTACCATTTTTATTTTATTTATCTTTCGTGTTGGAGCATTTATTACAGTTCCAGGAGTAACTTTGAATGAAGATTTAAGTAGCAGTAATAGTAGTGGTATTGAATTCTTTAATTTAATTTCAATGTTAGGTGGTGGTGCTATTAGCAGATTTTCTGTTTTTGCACTTGGAGTGTCACCTTACATTACTGCATCAATTATTGTGCAGTTATTATCAACTGATGTTGTTCCTACCTTAACAAGATGAGCTAAATCAGGAGAAAAAGGTAAGAAAAAATTAGAGTTAATGAATCGAGTATTAACTGTCCCCTTTGCTATTATGCAAGGTTTTGCCACAATCTTTGGTTTACAATCTCAACATATTATTAGTGTTGATTGAAGTTCGGGATCGGGAGCAGCTGGACCAGAAGTTTTCTATTATGTATTGATTCCAGCTATTTTACTAGCAGGGACAATGTTATCATTATGAATGGCTGATCAGATTACTAATCGTGGTATTGGTAATGGAATTTCACTAATTATTTTTGGTGGAATTGCTGCTAATTTACCATTTAACTTAGCTTCAACTTTTAAGTATTGAGTAGGACCAGATACTAATAATGGTGTTATTTTTCAAGGGACTTTAAAATTTGCTCTTTATTTTGCAGCCTTCCTACTGATTATTCTTGTTGTTGTATTCTTTAGTGAATCAGAGCGACACTTACCAATTCAACAAACTGGTAGTGGTTTAACTTTAAAGGGTGATAAAAGTTCTTATTTACCTTTAAAAGTTAACTCAGCTGGAGTAATTCCTGTTATTTTTTCTTCGGCACTAATTACTGGTCCAATGACAGTGGCGCAAATTGTTGATCAAAATAGTGGTTTTGCTAATTTTGCTAGAAATTATTTATCTTTACAGTCGTGGCCGGGAATTAGTATTTTTGCTATAATGACGATTATGTTTACCTTTTTATATGCACAAGTGCAAATTAATCCCGAACAAATGGCTAAGAATTTTCAAAAATCAGGAACTTATATTCCTGGTATTCAGCCAGGGAAGGAAACAGAAATTTATATTAAAAGAATGTTAAATCGTTTAAGTACAATTGGTTCCTTTTTCTTAACTGCTGTTGCAGTAACCCCATTTTTAATTTCTAAATTTACTAATCTACCTTCTTCATTAGCAGTTGGTGGAACTGGATTAATAATTATGGTTGGAGTAGCACTAGATACAACAAAACAAATTAAGGGACGAATTACTCAACATTCATTCTTAAATTATAAGGAAAACAAAGATGTTAAAGAACACTTATGGTCTTAGGGGGTAACGATGAATTTAATTATTTTAGGTCCACCAGGATCAGGGAAAGGGACACAGTCACAGTTTCTGAAAGAACAATATAATTTAATGCATTTATCAACTGGTGATTTGTTTCGTGATGAAATCACAAAACAATCACCAGTAGGTAAAAAAGCTCAAACTTATGTTAATAAGGGTCAATATGTTCCTGATGAGATTACAAACGAGATTATTAGTAATACTTTAAAAGATATTAAACATAATTTTATTCTTGATGGTTATCCAAGAACAATTTCACAAGTAGCATCATTAGATAAAGTATTAACAAGTTTGAATGAAACGCTTTCAATGGTATTGTATCTAGATATTAATGAAGAAACAGTTATTAAACGTTTGTCTTCAAGAGTTACTTGTCCTCAATGTAAAGCAATTTATAATCTTAATTTCCTACCACCAAAGATTACTGGTATTTGTGATAATGATGGGGTAAAATTAATTAAACGAATTGATGATAGTGATGAAAAGACAATTATCAATCGTTTAAAAACTTACAAAGTAGCAACGGCACCATTGGTAGATTCTTATCAAGAACGTGGACTGTTAAGAACGGTGGATGCCAACCAAGATAATAGTGATATTAAAAAACAAATTAAATCATATTTATCATCATTAAAAGGAAATAAAAATAATGGTTAGCATTAAAAGTCAAAGTGAAATTCAAAATATCAAAGCCGCTAGTCAAGTTGTAGCACTTATTCATAAAGAGTTAGCAAAGATAATAAAAGTTGGAATAACTGGTAAAATGCTTGATAAAGTGGTAGCACAAATTATTAAAGAAAATAATGCTATACCTTCTTTTTTAAATTATCATGGTTTTCCTGCCACGATTTGTGTTTCAGTTAATGAACAATTAATTCACGGCATTCCTAATGATAAACCTTTTAAAATGAATGATATTGTGAAAATTGATGTTGGTGCTGCTGTTAATGGTTATCATGCAGATGCTGCCTTTACAATGTGTGTTGGTGGTAAACCAACACCAGAACAAGCAAAACTTATTAATGTGACTAAAGAGTCATTAAATAAAGCAATAGCAATTATTGCACCAGGAGTTAGAATTGGTGATATTAGTAACACCATTCAAACTTATGTAGAAAGCGAAGGCTTTTATTTACCAACATCATATACTGGGCATGGTATTGGTAAAAAACTCCACGAAGACCCAGCTATTTCTAATGTTGGTAAGCCCAACACCGGAATAAAATTGCAGTCAGGAATGACAATTTGTATTGAACCAATGGTTCAAACAACAACTGATAAAATTCTGGTTTTAAGTGATAAGTGAACAGTAGTTGCTGCTGATAAACAACAAACTGCTCACTTTGAACACACTATCCTAGTAACTAATGATGGATGTGAAGTACTAACAATATTTAATGAAAATCAAAAAAATAATGAGGAATGTAATTAATGGCTAAACCAAAACAAGTAGTTAAACCCAAAGTTCAAAAAGTAAAAAAAACTAATGATAGTACTATTGAATGTGAAGGTATAGTAATAGAAGTTTTACCTAATGCTAGATTTAAAGTAAAGTTGAATGAATATGACTTTACTTCTATTGTAAGACCATCGGGTCGTATGCAAACACATAAAATTAAAATTATCAAAGGTGATCATGTAAAAGTTGAATTATCAACTTATAATTTAACTGAAGGACGAATTACTTTTCGTAACAGAATGGCTACTACACATTTATCGATAAATAAAGATGATGAAAACAAAGAAAACTAATAGTTTAACAGGAGGAAAATGATGAAAGTACAAGCATCAGTTAAAAAAATTTGTGACAAATGTCAACCAATCAAACGTAAAAAACGTAATGTAATCATTTGTGAAAATCCTAAACATAAGCAACGTCAAGGATAGAAATATTAAGGAGGAAAAATAAATATGACATCAAATACTAACAATGCAAGTCGAAGAATTGCGCAAGTAAATATTCCTGGAAATCAACATACAGTAATTGGTTTAACAAGAATTTATGGAATTGGTCGCAGCAAATCTTCAGAAATATTAAAAGAACTAAAAATTGAAGAAACTAAAAAAATTAATGAATTAACAGAAAAAGAATTAAGTTCAATTAGTCAATTAATTGAAAAGAAATATAAAACTGAAGGTGAACTAAGACGTGAAGTGTCTTTAAACATTAAAAGATTAATGGAAATTGGATGTTATCGTGGTATTCGTCATCGTAAAGGATTACCAGCCAGAGGACAATCAACAAAAACTAATGCAAGAACTTGCAAGGGACCACGTAAAACGGTTGCTAACAAGAAAAAAGCAAGTTAATTAGGAGGAAAAAAATAATGAATATAAAAACAACAGTAAAGAAAAAAATTAAAGTTAATCCTAATTTTATTAAAGCAAAAGCATTTATTAAAGCAAGTTTTAATAATACTATTGTTACTATTACTGATCTTAATGGTAATGTTATTTCTTGATCAAGTGCTGGAGCAGTAGGTTTCAAAGGAACTCGTAAATCAACTCCTCACTCAGCACAGTTAGCAGCTGAAGCTGCAGGTAAAACTGCTATGGAACACGGAGTTAAAATTTTAAGTGTTTTTGTTAATGGAACAGGACCAGGAAGAGAACCATCAATTCGTAGTTTACAAGCAGTAGGTTTTGAAATCAAAGATTTAAATGATGTGACACCAATCCCTCATAATGGTTGTCGTCCACCAAAAAAACCAAGAAAATAAAGTAGGTGAAAATAAAACATGGAACAACAATTTTTAAAACCAAAATTTAGTTTAAACAGTGAAAATAGTGCTATTAATTACAGTGAATTTATTGTGAGTCAATTAGAACGTGGTTATGGAACAACTTTAGCTAATGCCTTAAGAAGAACATTATTATCTTCAGTACCAGGTATTTCTGTATATGCAATTAGAATAAGTGGTGTATCTCATGAATTTACTGCAGTTAAAGGTGTAATTGAAAATGTTTCTGAAATAATTTTAAATGTTAAGGACTTAGTTTTAGCCTTTGATGGTGATATTCAAAAGGACAAAAAAATTGCTAATTTAAAAATTAGTATTACTGGTGAACAAGATATTACTGCTGGAGATATTATTTGTCCAACTGATGTTAGAGTAGTTAATCCAGAATTAATTATTGCTCGAACAACTTCAAGAAATGTTCTTTTTGAAATGGAATTAATGGTAAAGAAATCTCGTGGTTATTCTTCATTTGAGGAAAATAAAAAAGAAATTGCTAATAGTTCAGGCATTATTGCTATTGATTCAAACTTTTCACCCGTTGAAAAAGTTGATTATAAAATTGAACCTGTAACTAAAACATTAAAAGGTATTGAATATGAAAAATTAATTCTTGGTGTACAAACTAATGGTTCAGTTAAAGCAGCATCAGCTATTGCAATGGCAGCTAAAATTTTAATGAGTCATATTGAATTTTTTGTTAATTTAGATGATAATGTTAAAAACTTTGAAGTTATTTCAATTACTAATGAGCAAGAAAATAATGATTTAAACAAAGCCTTAGAAGAATTGAATTTAACTGTTCGTTCATACAATTGTTTAAAACGTGATGGTTATAAAACTTTGGGTGATATTGTAAGTAAAAGTTTAGATGAAATTAAACAAATTAAACATTTAGGTTCAAAATCAATTAAAGAAATTGAAGATTGTGTATCAAAACATAATTTAGAGTTTTCTATTAAAAACTAAGAAGGAGGATAAGAAAAAATGTCATATATTAACGATATCGGAAGAAATAGTGCTAAAGTAGATGCTGAAATCCGTAATTTAGCAAGTGAATTAATTGTTCATGGAAAATTAGTTTTGTTAGAAAAAAGAGCAAAAAGATTACAAACATTTATTGAACCTTTAGTAACATTAGCTAAACGTGGTGATTTGCATTCAAGAAGAATGGCAATTGCTAAATTACGTAAAATTACAACTAAAGAGCATCCAAAGGATGGTGTTATTCCAACATTATTTGGCAATATTGCTGAAAGATATAAAGACCGTAAAGGTGGATATACAAAGTTAATTAAAGTAGATAATAGAACTGGTGATAATGCACCAATGGTATTAATTACTTTTGTTTAGTTAAAAATATTAAAGCAAGAAAATTTTGGAAAGAGTAAAGCATTTTTATGTTTTCTCTTTTTTATATGTTGACAATTTTAAATAAAATTGTATTTTTTAATACAATTATTGATAAATATTTTTTATGGTATTTTTATTATTTCAATGTTATATTATATATAAGTTTTATTTTATAACAATTTATAGATTATTACTCCTTATTTTTATAAGGAGTTTTTAGTTTCTTTAATAAAAAGTAAAACTTATATATTTGATTGGGATAGTATTTGGATTATTTGTATATAAAACAATAATTATCAAAAAAATATCAGTCAATAATTAAAATTATTTTTGTAAAGAAATTTAATAGATATAGTAATTTTTAAATATTTATCTCAAATAAACAAGAAAAAAATGAAAAAAATGATTGTTGCTAATGCACAAGGTATTGTTGAAGAAATCTTACTAAGGAACAAAGAGTACTTAATCATTCTAAATTTACTCCAACAGGAATTTTTGTAGTTAAAGGATCAAAAATAACAATAAAATTATTAGAAAATGATGAATCTTTACTTAACATTTTTATTGGACAATGAGGAAGTTATAAAAATTTAAATGATGGTCAAAGTTTAAAACCAAAAGAGTATGTTATTAATGAAGAAAATCAAACTATTATTTCTGAAATAGAAGGTATGTTATATCTATATAATAAAAGTGAAAATACTGATTATATAGTATTAATTACTGCTGAATCAGAAGTAGAAGATCCAACATTTGTTGCTAGTAAAATAATAAATAAAAAATATAATGAAATATTAAATAATAATATTAATTCACGATTTGCTAAAATTATTGTTGAAGATCCAATAGAAGATCCAACATTTGTTGTTGATACAACAACAAATGAAGAATTTCAACAAATGTTATATGATAATATAGAATCACCATTTGTTGAAATTATTGGAGAACATGTTTTTGGAACATTCCAAATGGAACTTGCAAAAGAATTATGAATAGATGAAGTATAATATTAATGAAACATTTACTCGTTTAGATAGAGTTTATGAATTAACAAGTATGGTTAGTGGATTAAATTTAGAATATAATGGTATTGCTCGAAAAGTTAATAATAAAATCCATATTACAAATCCTGATACTGGTGCAGGATATGCTAGTGCAACACACTATCATATTATTATTCAACAAGTTACTGGTGCTGGAAAAGCATTATTTAAGAAGAAGCCTAATGAGGGTTGATATATATGACATGAGATATAGGACACACATTTTAAAATCCGCGTTATAAATGAAATGATCTAACTGAAGTTACAGTAAATATTAGTGCACTTTGAGTTGAAAGAGAATTTGGATTTCAAAATAACTTAATTAAATAACATGCTGATAAAGATATTAAAGAATTTATTTTAAATTCAAATGCTGATAAAAATTTTGATAAACAATCACTTTTTGTTAAATTAGGTATGTTTTGACAATTAGATCAAGCTTTTGGAAAATGATTTTATTCAACTTTAAATCAATCTTGTCGATTATTAGATGATAAGTTATTACCAACTGATAATGAATTAAAAAAACAATTTTTTATTCAAATGACTTCAAAAATAGCTAATCGAAATCTAATTCCATTCTTTGCTAAATGAGGAATTAAAACTGATGAAGATACTGAAAAAATTGTAAGTAAATATCCAAAGTTAACAAAAGAGATTTGAAATAATATCTTTGATGGTCATTATGGATAATGCTATTGTTGAACATGAATTGCGAAGTTATCAACCAGTGCAAGAAGTAAAAGTTATTAGTTTTTTAGAAAAAAGTATTGGTGATGAAATTTTAAAAAATGAAGTTAAAGAAAATATTATGATGGAAGATAATTTAGAAGTTGAAAGTGTTAAAGATATTTCTTATCAAAAACCTGATTTTCTTGATAAAAAAAGTATTGATACTAATTTTGTAATTATAGATAGAAATGAAGATTTTGTTGGTAATAAATATCAAATTCCAGTGAAATTAAATTTTGTAAATAGTATATTATTAGAAGGAATGGGACAGGGCTTAACACAATATCGAGCAATTATTAATTTAAATAAAACTAAGAAAACATTTTTCATCAGTGGTAATAATGAAAAATTTAATATTGGTTATGGAGGCAGTGATTATATAAAAATTACTATTAAAGATGCTAATGGTAATTCAATTTATAAAAAAGTGGCAGTAGGAAAGGATCCAACATCGGTTTTTGATGATCTTAATGAGATTAATTATAAAAATAATTATATGATTATATTTTGATTTATGGAACCAAAAAGAGGACTTTATTTTGATCCAAGTGTTGGTGAATGAGTTTCTTCAACAACAAAGAATGTAGAGTTTGTTGTTAGTGATGATAAACTAATTAAAAAAAATATAAGTTAAAAGAATAAAAATAGAATTTATTATTAATAGTAAATTCTATTTTTATGACATAGTAATTTTGATTTTTTTGGTTTTATCTTTTATATAGTAAAATTTAGTTTTTTTATATATTTTTTAAAATTATATAAAGTTAGAAAATCTTTATGATATTATTAATTCATAATTTAATAAATGTTTAGTACTAATATGGATATTTTATCTATATTAGTTTCTTTTATGTTTATTAAATTTTACTTTTAATTTGAATAAAAAGGAGAAAATGAAAGATGATATCTATAGAAAATATTAGTAATTTAGATATAGAGATATTTATTAAGAATGTAAAAAAAATATTTCAAGAAAAAATTAATACTTATCAACTTATTGATAAATCTTTTAAAGAACTAGAAAATTTTAAAATTATAGAAGAGATAAAATTAAAATTACAAGATAATCTTAAAATAATAAAAGAAAGATTAATTAACTATGAATATGCTAAAGATGGAGATAGTTTAAAAGATTCTGCAGAATTAAAAAAGCTAGAATTGTTTTTAGAAGAATTAGAAAATATAATAGTAAATAATTATCATATTAATATTAGTTATAGATGTGCTAATTTTCTTATTATGAATGATGAAAAGGAACAATTAGTAAAATTATTTAAAGTTAATGATTCAATTTTATTTAAAAGTAAATTAAGTTTTGTATTAGCAAAAAAATTAATTGAAGAAGGAAATATTAAAGGTATAAAATTATTAACTAATATTATTAATTTAGAAGAAATAATTGATAATGAGAGTAATCTTTTTCATATTGCTGCAAATAATGGTCAAATTGATATTTTAAAATATTTATTATCAATTAATAAAGAATTAATTAATAATAAAAATAAAAATGGAGAAACACCTATTGAATGTGCTTTCGAATATGCTGCCAAACGTTTTATCAAATATGGTGAATTTGATAATGAAGTTATTGAATTTTTAATTAATAATTCTAATGTTAATTTATTGTTTACTAATAATGAATTATGAAAATCATTAGATCCTAACTGAAATATTAATTCAATTAAAGGATGAAATATATTCCATATAGCAACACTTTTTGGAAATGTAGATATTGTAAAATTATTAATACAAAAATTAAATGATCAATCATTAATAAATTATGTAGCAGAAAAAATTGGTACTCCTTTACAATGTGCAATTGTAGGTGCTAGTGTTGACACAACGGGCTTACCTAAAGAGGGAATGCCTTGAGTTAATCCATTAGGTTACTTTAGATTTATATCAAATAATGATATGGGTATAAAGGACAGTAGAACTAAAATTTTAGTTGAAAATTATAAAGAAATTGTAAAAACATTGCTTTCTATTTTATCTTATGATCAAATTAATTCTAAGGACACTGAAGGAGATAGTCCAATTCATGATTGTGTACTAAGATCTAATGTTGAATTATTAAAATTAGTATTAAACGCAGGTGGTGAAATAAATATACAAAATAATTTAGGATATACTCCCTTGCATCAAGCAGTTCTTTATTCTAGATTTGAAGTAATAGAAGAACTGTTACAAATACCTAATATTGATTTAACAATAAAAGATAAAACTGGATTAACTGCATATGATTTAATTGTGAAAAAAAGTAATAGAAAAGATAAAATTAAAGTAATGAATTTAATAGAAAATTATCTCTTAAGTAAAAATATTAAATTTGAACGTTTTGTTGAAGTTATTATTGATAATAATATATCTGATACTAATATATCTGATACTAATAGTTATTATGATGAGGTTGATACTGTTTCCTTATTAAGTAATGATGATACAAGTGATGTAGACAGTATAATTTGAGAATCTAATAATAATTTTCCAGATAGTTTAATTACTGATACTTTTTCTTATACAACAAGATTTTAGTGTTTAAAAATAAACTTTTTTAATAATTCTTAAATATTTTATAAAAATTTAAAAGTGTTATCTAGCAAGTATAATATATATTCAATAAAGTTTATATATAATATAGATGAAAAACTAAATATAGTTTTCAATCCATTATTTTTTTTTAAAAAAATAATCGATTTTTTTTATTTTGAAAGGAAGATTTTGATGCCAGTTACTGAACAAGAAAACCGTAAAAAAGAAAGTTCAGAAATAAAAAAAGTAATTAAAGCCTTTGAAAAAGAAATCAAAGAAAATGATAATCAAATTAAAAATGAAAAAAAAGAAATAAAAAAATGAGAAAAACTAAAATTAAATATTAATGATGAAAAAGAAGGTTTAAGTAAAGAAATTAAAAAACTTAAGATAGTTTTAAATGAAATTAAAAATAAATTAAAGGAAAAAAAAGAAAAAAATATTAAATATGAAGAAAAAGAGGTAAAGTTTAAAGAAAAAGATTTAATAAAATTAGAAAACTTAAGAAAAGAAATTGAAAATAAAGTTGAAGTAGAAGAAAAGCAACAACAACAAATACAAGAAAATATAACAAAATTAAAAGAAAATGAACAAGAAATAATAAATGAATTAGAAAAATTCAAAAAAAATGAGAAAGAAATGGAAGAAGAAATAGGTAAATTAAAAGAAACCATAGTTGATGATGATACTAATGTGAATCTTTTGATTAAAGAAAAAGAAAATGAAATATTAGAAGTAAGATTAAAAATTGCTAATTTATCTGCTAGTTTAAAAAGAAAAGAGAAAGAAATAACATTATTAGAATTTGAAGAATTTAAACATAAACAAATTATTTTAGAAAATAAAGAACAATTAATAAAAGCAAATCATAAATTATATTCAAATAAAAAAACAGAAAATGAAGTTAAAATAGCAGAATCGGAGATCAAAAAAAACAAGAGAATTTGTGAAATATATGAATTACAGCATAAACTAAATATAGTGGTTATAGATGAAGCAAATATTAATTCAAAAATTTTAAGTTTACTTTTGACAATATGTAGGCTTGAAAAATCTTCTATAAAAATTGTCAAAGAAATTACAGAAAAAAAAGATGTCTTAAAACGAATAAAAAATAATTCATTAGAAGAATCAATAATAATTTCACCAGAAGAAAATGTTACTTCTACTCAGCAAAATGCAAAACCATGATTTAAACGTATATATAAACCATTTACTAAACTTTATAGAGTTAGTAAACAAAAACTTACATTAGGATATTATCAAAGAAAAGAAAAATCTTTAGAAGCGGAAATTAGGAAATTAGAAGCTGAAAAATTAAAAGATTTTTGAAATAAATTTTGATTACTTATGAGCTGTGGTTGTTATAATAATCATGGTAAAACAACAAGAAAAATAGAAGAAAAAAAACGAGAATTAAAAGATATTAAAAAAGAACTAGAAAAATTATCAAAAAATAATATTTCAAATAATGATCCGCAACCTTCAACTTCATCAGCAGTA
The DNA here is from genome assembly GCF_964020195.1 of Spiroplasma endosymbiont of Lasioglossum villosulum. Lineage (NCBI taxonomy): Bacteria > Bacillati > Mycoplasmatota > Mollicutes > Entomoplasmatales > Spiroplasmataceae > Spiroplasma > Spiroplasma endosymbiont of Lasioglossum villosulum. The sequence goes on along the minus strand of NZ_OZ026539.1, from coordinate 1,344,772 downwards.
CCCAGCTCATCTAAAAGTTGAAGTGACAAATTATTGAAATCAACAGAAGAAGTAACAAAAAATGATTCTTTATTAAAAGAAAATTCTAAAAATCCGGATATTTCTTTACATTAATTTTATAGAATAGAAATTTATATAACTTTAATTTATAAACTAAATTTTATTAGAAAATGAACAATAATTTTACTTCAATTTTGAACAGATATTGTTCATTTTTTTCTTTTTTTATAATTTTTATAAATTATAAATTGATATATATAAAATTACTGTTATAATTTTACTAGCATAATATTTAAAATGGAGTTAGAAGTAATATGAGTAAATCTAAAATTTCATTAAGTTTAAAAAATGTTGAATTTCGTTATAAACCAGAATACAATAACGCTGTTGATAATGTTAGTTTTGATATTAATCATGGTGAATATATTACTATAATTGGTCATAATGGTAGTGGTAAGTCAACACTTTCAAAAATTATTATTGGTGTTTTACACAAACAAAAAGGTACAATTCAATTATTTGGTGAAACAATTACTAATAAAAACATTAAACAATTACGTCGTCACTTAGGTATTGTTTTTCAAAATCCTGATAATCAATTTATAGGTTCAACTGTTCGTGATGATATTGCTTTTGGCTTGGAAAATCATTTAGTTGAACCCAGTGATATGCCAGCAATTATTGACAGAGTTTCTAGGGCAGTGGGTATGGAAAAATATTTAGATCATGAACCGCTATGATTATCTGGTGGTCAAAAACAACGTGTAGCTATTGCTTCAGTTTTAGCTTTAGAACCTGATATTATTATTTTTGATGAGGCAACTAGTATGCTTGATCCAAAAGGTAAACGAGAAGTTAAAGAAATTATGTTAAAATTACAAGAACAACGCAATAAAACTATTATTTCTATTACTCATGATATGGATGAAATTATTAATGCCGATAAAATTATTGTTATGAATAAAGGTAAGTTAGTTCGTTATGGAACTCCATCTGAAATATTAAAAGAATGAGAGTTTTTACAAAGTATTCATTTAGATATTCCTTTTGTTTTAAAAGTATCGTTAGGTTTAAAAAATAAGGGGATTAATATTAATGAAACATTAAGTGAAGAGGAGTTGATTTCTAGCTTATGTCAATTAAATTCAAAGAAGTAAGTTATACTTATTCTCCAAAAACCCCTTATCAATATCAAGCATTAAAAGATATTACTATTGAAATTGTTGAACAAAAAATAGTTGCTATTATTGGTGAAACTGGTAGTGGTAAATCAACTATGATTCAACATATTAATGGTTTATTAGTTCCAATGGCAGGTTCAGTTGCCATTAATGATTTTATTATTAAGGCTAATCAAAAAAAAATTCGTGATATTAAAAAAATACGTAAACAAATTGGCTTAGTCTTTCAATTTCCCGAATATCAGTTATTTGAAGAAACTATTGAACGAGATATTATGTTTGGACCAGTTAATTTTGGTGAGAAAAAAGATAAAGCACGAGAGTTAGCAAAAAAATATATTAATTTGGTTGGATTAGACGAAACATACTTATCAAGAAGTCCGTTTGATTTGTCTGGTGGTCAAAAACGAAGAGTTGCTATTGCTGGTATTTTGGCATTACAAGGTCATACTTTAATTTTAGATGAACCAACAGCAGGACTTGATCCCGATGGTGAAAAAGAATTAATTAATTTATTTTATGATTTAAATCATAAAGAAAACAAAACTATTATTTTAGTAACTCATAATATGAATCATGTACTAATGGTTGCTGATGAAGTTATTGTATTACATAATACACAGATTTATAAAAAAGCAGATCCAATTACTATTTTTAGAGATAAAAAATTAATTACCGAAACCGGAATTGAACCACCAAAAATTTATAGTTTTTTATATAAATTAGAAGCAGCAGGATTTGATACATCAAAAATTACTGCTAGAAGTGATTCAGAATTAATTGACCAGCTATCAAAAATATTATCCAAAAAAAATAGCAATAAAAAGTAAGGAGTAATAAATAATGAAAGTTAGTTTTGGTCGTTATTTACCTTTAAATTCAATCATTCATCGTGTAGATCCAAGAATTAAATTATTAGTTTTAATTTGTTTAATTGCTTCACTTTTTTTTCATACTGGTTTTGAAGGTTATGCTCTTATTGGTTTTACTGTCATAACAATTTTCTTTTGTGCAAAATTATCTTTTATGATGTTATTAAAATTAATGCGCCCCATTTTATTTATGGCATTTATTTTATTTATAATTAACTGTTTTTTAACTGATGGCCCTAATGTTGGAATGATTTGACGTTGGCATGGTATTAAGGTATCATATAAAGCTATATTTGTTAGTATTTATATTGTTCTTAGAATTTATTTAATGATTTTAATTACAACAATTTTAACAACCACAACACAACCATTAGATTTAACATTAGCATTAGAAGATTTAATGTTACCACTAAAATTAATTAAATTTCCAGTACATATTATTTCAATGATTATTTCTATTGCTCTTCGTTCAATTCCTACATTATTAGATGAAGCCGGTAGAATTTTAAAAGCGCAAGCATCACGTGGTGTAGATTTAAAAAATGGTCATTTTAAAGAAAAAGTTAAATCGTTAGTTTCATTAATTATTCCCTTATTAGTTTCTTCATTTCAAAAAGCAGAAGATTTAGCGTACGCTATGGATTCAAGGGGTTATGATCCACAAGGTAAAAGAACACGTTTTCGTCAATACCATATTGATTTTAAAGATATATTTTTCTTTATTATTGGTGTAGGATTGTTAGCATTTCTTATATCTTATACTTATCATCCAGAAATTTTTTGAAGAATTCCATTTATTGATGATTATTATTCACAATAATAAACGTATATGAATTAGTTTAAATGTTATTAATATTAAATTTAATTAAAAATTTTGCAACAAGAGTCATAATATTTATCATTTTTATTTTTTCTTATACTCACTATTATTTTTTTTAATTAAAAATTCTTAATTTAAATTTAAAATATATTAATAATTAAAATTAATTAAGGAGTAAGTCCGGTTGATAAATTATAATCATAAATATCACTATCAAAGTTACTTGTAACTACAATACTGTTATTTCATTCAACATTTTGTTTTGCTATTTTTTCACTAACTAACAATTGTTCAATAGCTTTATCTAATAAATTTAATTGATCTAATTCTAAATTATTTAATACATTTTTTATAACTTGTTCATCATACATATTATCACTATTAAAATTACTTAAATCAAAAATTTGTTTTGAACTAGAAACATGATCGGATTGCAATTCTCTTTCTCTTTCTTTAATAAGTTGATATCTTTTTTGGTCATATTTTTTCTTTCTTACTTTTATTTCGGATCTTTGATAATATTTTTTCTTTTTTGCTTTTACTTCGGGTTTTTGATCATATTTTTTCTTTCTTTGTTTATTTTTTTGGTATCACATTTGATCATATTTTTTCTTTTTTGCTTTTACTTCAGGTTTTTGTCTATATTCTTTCTTTTTTGCTTTCACTTCAGGTTTTTGATCATATTCTTTTATTCTTATTTTTACTTCGGGTCTTTGTCTATATTCTTTCTTTTTTGCTTTCACTTCAGGTTTTTGTTCATATTTTTGTCATTTTCTTTTTTTAGATTGTTTATTAACTATTTCTTCATTGGTTTGAAATGAAGAAATAGTTTTAGTAACTATACTTAAACTATTATTCATGTTTTTTCCCCTAAATATAATTAAAGTTAATTTTATTTAAACTTTTATTATATATATTTTGCTATTTATTAAAAATAATATTTTTTGATACATAAAAATGTATATTATAACTTTTTCAAAGTTTTAATAATAAGATTAATAAGATATATCAAGTATATAGGGGCTTTGCCCCTAGTTGCTTCGCAACTCACCCCAGTGGCGTAAACGCCACGGCCAACCAACCAAGGTTCTGGTTGGCTTCGACCAATAAATATAGGTTTATTCTATTTTAACATCTTTCTTATTTTTCTTAGAATATTTATTTCTATAATAACAAGTACGGCATACAGTATTTTCAGTTTCTTTCTTTTCAGTTTGTAATATATTATCTAACTTATCTAATCCTACTGCTCTAATATCATCAACAGTAAAATCTAATGCTTGTGATTGTTCATACTCTTTAACAGTACTTAATTCACTCTTTAACGAATGAATATAATTTAAAGCACGACTATTATATCTTTGTAAATAAGACCTAGGAAATCATAAACTAAAAGTCATAGTTTCACCACTATAACTAGGTGGTAATCCACCACGTTTAATTATTCGCTTTGTTTGTCTTTTAGATAATACAACTTTATTATAATCATCAACATTAGTATAAATATTTAGTTTAAACTTAACTAAAAATAACAAAATACGCATTCTTTTAACTTGCACAATATATTCCACTTTTTCACGTGTTTGTTTTGGTATTCTATCGGGGTGTTGTTCAATCATATACATAATTCCATTAAAATTATGACCTATTAATTTACAAAACATTCCTAAACTTTCTTGTGTTTCTTTAAATTCGGCTGATAAATCATTACTATTAATTTTTAAACCTAGTTCATCAAAAACAAGCATATCATTCTCTTTAAAAGCATAATTACTATTTAATTGATTAAATTTAAAAACATCATCATAAGAACAACGATAACTATATTCATTACGTACTTTAATAGGAATAGGACTTACTACCCTACCTTTATGTTTTTGTGCTAAACAACAAGCAAGGGCAGATTTACCAGTACGTGGTGGTGCTGAAATAATATAACTACCTACACGTTGTAATATCTTTATATTTTTTCTAGTTATTAAAAATGGATAAAGTATTATTAATAATATAACTCCTAAAAGTAAATAACCATATCAAGACATTATTTCAACTCCTAACCAACTAAAAATCCAACTGCTTTTAAAAATACTCATAAAGTTAAAACTTGTTCTAAACCACTAGTAAAATCAACATTTAAAACAGAACTAATAGTATCATCAAAAATACGTCTCAATAATCCGTCAAGTTTAGTAAAAAATTCTCTTAATGGTTCCACTGGTAAAACTTTACCAACAACACCATATAGTACTCACCTAAAAGCATTACGCAAATGACCAAAAACATCATATCAACTAACACGTTCATACTCAGGGTTAAAAGGACTATTTGGTGGTACTGGCGTAACTTTCTCACTTGAAGAAATATTAATTTGACCAAAATTTAATTGTGGTGAAAAAGTTGGTCTAGTTGATTCACCATGAACATCAAAAAATACTGTTAAATGTCTTAAATTTGGAACACGAATAGGCATAGTAACAAAATTATATAAATCTTGCTGATAAATATCATTATCAACTTTACCTTTAAAAACATATTTTGTATTACCAACATTATCTAAAAAACTAAAAACAAAATTAGCAGTAAAAGTTTTAAAATATTCATATTCAAAATAAAACATAAAACCTTGAATATAAAAACTTAAAGGTTTATCAATTTCAAAATTTAACTGTGTTTGAAAATTTATAATACTTTTACCAGTATTAACAAAATTTAAATTATTAGTATTATTCTTTGCAACATAATTATGATTAAACATAATACGTGAAAATTCATCTAATTGTTTTCTATTAAAAGTATAAACACCAGTTCCCATATCTATCATTTGTGACGGAACACCAACTGTATCACTATAATAATAACACGTATATAAACCTTCATTATTACCTATAAATTCACCACTAACTAATTTTAAATCCGGTTGGTCAACATCAAAATAAGCAGAATTTCATGGAATTGTTGCTCAATCATCAAAATCATGATATTTAACATGTTTAACCATTTCTTTTGTAATATCATAATTAACAACATTAGGGTCATTTGAAACAATTAAACTAGTCGGTGCTTGAACAGAAGTATTTACAACAAAAAATAATTTAGCAAACTTAAATCACATAATTATTTACCAAATAAACATTTTAAAATTCACCATGAACCATAAAATAAAACAAATCCAATAAAAAACTGTGTTCCATAAACTACTAAATTTCATAAAATAGTAGTAAAATCATCAACTGGATTACCTATAAACATAGTTCAATAATCAACAATACATTGATGTATTTTATTGTAAATTTCTAAAATACTCATAACTAACACCTACCCAAATAATGACCTAAAAATAAATTTAATACTACGATAAATAAAATTAAAAAATACACCTAATACTAACCAAAAAGTCAAATTAAACAAAATATAAACTTCATCAGTAATATTAGTTTGATTTAAAAATATACTAATATCATTACTAGAAAATATAAAAATAAAATGCAATATACTAAGAACAAAATTAGACATAATTAATCACCAATACCAAAGTCACGAGTTGAACTACCAGTAAACTTATTACCACCAGCACCACCTTTAAACTTACCTTGTTGTTTATTTCTTGTTTTTACTTTTTCAACGCGTCTTTGATAACTCTTAGCAATTTGTTGACCAGTACCAACACCCAAAGAAACAGAACTTTTATCAATAAACTTAACAGCATATCCTAAACCTAATGTTGGTAACATTAATTCGGGTAAAATAACCCTAAATGCAAATCTAAGCAAAATTAAAAATATTATTAACGTACCCAAATTAAAACCTAAATCACCAAGTGGAAAACTAAAAAACTTCATAAAAATTGAAGCAAATAATTGCATAACTGTTGTAATAAAAGGTATAAACATAATTTCACATCCTAATGTCTTGTAAATCTAAATAATCCCAAAATTAAATAAAATACAAAACTAACATTTATTAAAGCAAGAATAGGCAAAGGTAAAGTGTATAAACTATCATAAAAAAACGACTTAATAAAAAGTGTCACAGTATGTAACCCAGCAAAAGAACTTAAATACTGCATATAAATAGTTTGTACCAATGTATTAACAACTGGTAAAAGTCTACCTAATAAAGGTAAAACAAAAACCAAACTAAAAAATAACTTTACCATTTGCTTACTTCCTTTCTAATTACTAATGTGTTCCATGAATAATATGTCCCACAAATTGTTTGATAAACACTAATACCATAAATACAATTGAAATTAACATTGGTCAATTTGTAAGTGTTCCACCATCGCCAGTAGTAAATACTCAACCAAAAATATAAGTAAAAGCATTTAATAATTGTTGGCCAACACCACCAATCATATTTAATAATGCTGATAATCCAGCAGGCATATTAATCACCTCCTTTCTCTAATTCTTTTTGTTGTTTTTCCATTTCTAATTTACGTTTCTTCTTTTCAAAATCTTTACGACAAAATATACAATCGGGTTCACTATCATTATCTTTTATATGTTTTTTATGTTTAAATCTTTGTATACCTTCACGTATTCAATTTCTACAAAACCAAAGAATTAAACAAAACCCACCAATATATAACGCATATTTTATAATTTCTTTAAAATCCATTATTTATCACTTCCTTTTTTTCTTTTTTTTTAAAAAATCAATTAAACTAAATAATTCATAAACAATTACTAAAACAAAAAGTAAAATATTAATTCCCAAATCTAAACCAATAAAAAAGTCAAAATTATCATTTATAATATTATGTATTTCAGCAACAGTTCAAACCATAGAAAAGAAACCAACAATAAAATAAAAAACATGAAATTTAGAAGTGTCATACCACTTTTTTTTAATTTCTTTATTTTCCATTATTTTTTACCCCCTAATAAAAAATCATCATAATTCATATTTTCACTTAATCTTTGGTCAAAATTTCTTTTTGCTTTTTTCTTATGCAACTTTTGTCTTGGCATATTTTTTTCATTTATCTTTTTTCATAAAATTAATTCACTCCTTATAAAATAAATGTTCTTATAGTTTTATTTTGTTCATTATTTCTTAAATTTTCATTATTAATTTCTAATAATTTACTTTGAAATTCTAATGTTTGTTTTAATTCTTTTACTTGATTATTTAAATTTTGAAATTTTCTTTCTAATTTTTGTTTTTCATATCTTTTTCTTTCAACTTTTAAATCATTCTTTTTAATAAATTTATTTTCTTTTCTCTTAAAAACTCAATTTGTTATTTTATTTTTAATATTATTTCATGGAATACCAATATAACCTATAACAATACCAATTAAGATAGATACTGGTTTAATTGCAACAATTCCTAAAACTATAATGCTAGGAATTAATCCTAAAAATATACTAAATGTAATACATCCAGTTAATGCCATAAATTTTAAAATTTATCACATATATATTTTCACTTTAAACACCACCTAGTGTATAAGCATAAGAATAATCCCAATTTAAACTTGCTCTATCTAAATTAATCTCTGACATACTATCATCATTTAAATCAACATCAACCATACCGTCATCTGTACTTTGATAATCATTAACACTACCATTAATTAATCTTGCTCTTTCATCTGTAAATACTTCTTGTAATTCACTATTATTATGTGTACTTCCCAATGGCAATAGTAAAGTATTAATAATCTCACTTGCACCGGCAATAATCGTAGGAATAGCAAAATAATTATTAAAATTATTATTAATACCCATAGCAACACCACTACTAATCAAACATCCACTAGTACCCAAATTTGCTATCTTTCTTATATTTTGAAATCTATTAGGAATTAACTCAGTTAATCCACTAATAAGATTTGAAATACCAAAACTATTTAAAGATATATAAGTATCTCAATCTACAAAAGGAACATCAATTATCGGTTTAACAGTTGTAAATGGTGGATACGTTGGTTTAGGTGGTTCAGTAGGACATGGTGGTCAAAAACAAGGTTCATCTCTTAATAAAGAAACTGATTTATCTACATAGTGAACAAACTTAGCATAATTTATTAAACCAATTGTTCCTAAACCTAAAAATATCTTTTTATAACTATTAATAACTTTATTTCTAGTAGTTGGTCTTTGATTAATATTCCATATATCAATTCCTAACTTTTTACTAAATAACAAAGAATTAATAGAACCTAAAATTGGGTCTTTTAAATATTGACCATAATAAGCACTAACTCCAACCATAGCACTTAATGGACTTAATCCAGTTCTTAAAATTTTAGTTAAAGTATAATTACTAGTTTGTTCTAACACATTAGGCATAAATAAAACTCCTTATTTTATATACTAATAAGGAGCTTATTTATGAATTATAATCTAATCCATTGGGGCTTAATGAAAAATATATAATCCATATATAAGCCCCTTATTTAATTTTTATTTATTTCTTTTATTCTCTTTTCTTATTCGTTCCATTTCATTAGCAACTCTATAACACATTTCACAACCATATACTCTTTCATAAGTCCAATCGCTACATTTATGTCTCATAATTTAACTTACTTTCTTGCTATCTCATTGCCTTATTTAAAGCAATATCTAATATACAATTTGGACAATAATATTTTTTAGTATATAAGTTTTGTAAAACTCTTTTAGGACAAATAACTTGGTCACAAAGTTTACATATATAAATTGCTAAATGAAATGCTTGTTCACATGAACAATTATCATTTTTAGCCATAATTTAAAATTAACTCCTAACATATTAATAATTATTTAAAATTACCCTTTTAATAAATAACTATTTTCAATTAGAAAGTTTTTTAATATTACCGCTTAAATCAAGTTCAAGTGAATAAAAATTACCAACTTTTAAATCAACAGCAGATAAACAATTATTAAAATCGCTAGCAAATTCCGGATTATATCATTTATCACGTGTTTGACCAGTTGGCACGCTTGTTTGTTTATTTATTTCTACAAATTTCAAAACATCAAACTTTAATGTTTGACCTTTATTATTTTTATCGGGAATAATACGCCCTTTTTCAATATTAACTAATTGAACTTTAAACATAAAAAAACTTAACCTCCACTGAAACGACTAATAAAGTCAGATTAAGATGTGGGTAAACCATCTTATATATAAATATATAGATATTTATATATATTTCAAGTAAAAAACAAAAAATGTCAAAACAAAATAAAGTCTTCAGTGGTGACCTTAAATTATTTTGACAATAAATATTATATATATATATATATATATATACAAGTAAAATTATAGAAAAATTAAGTTTTTTTCTAATGTAAAACTCTTTTCTTAAAATCTATTTTTTCGACTTTATTACCAAAAACTTTCTCTGCCCAAATCAAAACATCTTTATCTCTTTGAATTAGATAACCAATTTCACTAGTCCGTAAATAGTCTTTATACGATAAAGCACTTAAATATACATATCGTTCATAATCTTCATACTCTTTAAAATAATCATTTACAACAGTACTTTCAATAATACCACCAATCATAACAGTATTACCATTATTATCTCTTTGAGTTTTAAAATAAAATACATTTGTAGCATTAAAACTTGCTTTAATTATATCTCCAATTGTTAATTTCTTAATACCACGAACCACAATAGGATTTTTACAATTACGACAAAAGCATAGGCTTTTACACCTACATCAGTTTGATTTAAAGACTTAACATCATCTATTGCTTTTGTAACATACTTTCCTAAATATTTAATAACAAATTCATTAGTACCTTTTTTAACTACTCTTAAATCATTAAAACCATGATTTCATCACTCTGCTAACATACTTTTATGTATCTTTCTATTGAAAATTATATGAAAATGAATAGCGCCACGAGATTGATACTCATAAACATAAAAATATTTTAATTCTCCCAAATATGAAAAACGTTTAGGGTCATTTCATCACTTTTGTAATTTAATAAAAAATAAACCAATATCTTTTTTTGCTTTTTTAACATCTTGCATATTATCTTTATAAGTTAAAGTAACAAAACTTAACATCTTACTATTATAAAAATTATGTAATGCTTTTTGAATTAAATTAGTTTTAGTACGAATAGTACTATTTCTTAATTTTTGCTTATTACCAACATAACATTTACCTTTTTTATTTCCAATATTAGTCAAAAATGAAATAGGTAATACTATATTTTTTACATAACAAGCATAAAAAACTTTTTTAATATAAAAATCTTGCTGAATATCCATATAAAACTCCACTGAACACTATTTTAAAGTAGTAAATTTTATATTTTAATAACAAACAAATCTTATCATAAAAAATTATAAAAACAAATAATAAAAGAAAAACGTTACTTAATTAATAAATTAAAATTATATAAATTATACCAATTTTAAATGTTTTTTCAATCTGTAAATCAGGGTATTTGTTTTGTTTTTGGTGTTCTTAATTAAAATTAATTGAGAAAGGAATCAGTATATTGCTAAATTTTAATCATAAGTATTAGTATCTAAATTATTTGTAAGTTAGTATTGTTAATAAAATTTGATTAATAAATTGATTTAATAAGATATTATTTATTACATTTTATGCTTTTTATTAAGGGCATAAAACTTTATTTTAAGAGTATTTAAATTAATAATTAACCATAATTATTAATTTAAAATTGTGTTCTGATTGTTAATAGTAACATTGTTTTTTATTATTGTTACTGTTATATACGAAAATTAGATGATTATTTTTGTAGTTTTATGAAAAAAAATATTAAAAAATGATAAATTTATTGTATAATATTTAACGGTTTTACTTATAGAAACTAATATGGCGACTGTGGCGTAGCGGTCTAGCGCATCAGTTTGTGGAACTGACATTCGCGGGTTCGAATCCCGTCAGTCGCCCCATTTAATAAAATTATGTTTTTTACTATTCCTTTTTGGAGTTTTTTCTTTTTTAAATAAATATTATTATAAATTTATTTTTCGCTTTTTATTTACTAAATAAATAATGGTATAATTATTATGTTTTATGATTTGCAGAAAGTTGAGGTTTAAATGTATATGTACCTTAAAGAAGGGCAAATACTTTCAATTCATGCATATAAGCATAATGGCGATTTATATCGTAGTTGAAATAATTCAATTGTTTTAGAAGATACTGAAAAATATTTAGTTTTAGTAAATGAGAATGTAACAATTACTGAAATTAATGGTCGTAAATGAACAACCGTTGATCCAGCAATTTGGTTATTTTTTAAAAATGATTGATACAATATTATTTGTATGATTCGTAATGATGGTGTTCATTATTATTGTAATATTGCCAGTCCCTTTATTTTAGATTCGCAAACAGTTAAATACATTGATTATGATTTAGATATTAAAGTATTTCCTAATCGTTCTTATAAACTGTTAGATTTGAAAGAATTTAAAACTAATCGTCGAATATGAAAGTATCCAATACCTTTACAAAATATATTATGACAAAATATAAATAAATTAAAAAAAGGAGTTAAAAAAAATGAAATTAATTTATTTAATGATGATGTAATTTTAAATTATTGAAAAAATTACCAAAACCAAAGTTTACAAAAATAGTAAGAACATATGTTCTTACTATTTTTTATATTAAAACTTTTTATAATTAAATTAAATTTTTTTATAAAATAGATAATTTTTTTGCATAATTATGTTCTCTCATAATACTGTTTATATTACTTTTTTTACTTTTATTTTCAATACTATTATTTATATTTTGAATATCTATATCATTAAATTGTATGTTTTTTTGTAATTATGATAATTAATAGCATATGTTCTTAATTTTTTTATTTCTTTAAACATTAAGTTTTTTATTTCTTGTTCAATTTCTTTATTCATTTTTTTACTTCTTTTAAAAATAAAAACCTATTTACTTTGTTTCTCAAAGTAAATAGGTTAAAAACAATATTTAGTTTATAGTTATTTTTAACATCTTTTTGAAAATTTACAATTAATATATATATATATGCTAAATTGTAAAGGTAAGTGCAACTAAATTATTTTTCTATCCAAATATTCGATTGGTGAAAGATAATTTAGTATTTTTCTTGGTCTTTGGTTTAAAGACAATATAAATTTATGAACTTCATTTTTATTAGTTTTTGAAAAAATAAATTTTTTAGGAAATTTTTCTCTAATTAAACCATTAGTATTTTCATTAGTACCTCTTTGTCAAGGTGAATATGGATTGGCAAAATAAATTTTTATATCTAAATTTTTTTCAAGTTGTTGTCAATTTGAAAATTCTTTGCCACGATCAAAAGTAATAGTTTTAACAATGTTTTTAGGAAGAATTGATAAATAATAACTAACATTTTTATTAATAACTTTAGTAGTTCTGTTTTTAACTAATATTGCTAAAGTAAATCGTGATACTCTTTCAACTAAAGTTATTAAACATGATTTGCTTTTACCTCGTGATGATACTATAGTATCTCCTTCTCAATGACCAAGTGTTATACGATCATTAACATTTATATCTCGTTCTTTAATTGATTTACCATTAAACTTGCCACGATTTTCTTTAGATTTTCGTTTTTTACCTTTTCTTCTTAAATTTTTACTAGTAACTTTATCAAGCATTCCAAAATAAATTCAAGTATAAATTGTTTTAAAACTAATAACTCACTCTTTATGAAAATTTTTAATTCTGCCATAAATTTGTTCAGGTGATCAACCTAATAGTAATTTTTGTTGTACATATTTTACTAAATTCTTATTTTTAAACTTATGAAAACTAATATGTGATTGTTTTCGATTTTCAGCTTTATTTTGTGCAATTAATGAAAAATAATGATTATTATCTTTATTTCTATTAATTTCTCGAATAATAGTACTAATACTTCGATTAAGATTTTTAGCTATTTCACTAATTTTAAATTTAAATTTCAATTGATTCTCAATATAAATCCTTTCATCTATGCCAAGATGTTTATAACTCATATAAAAACTCCTTACTTTTTTCTAAACTAAATTTAGCATTATGAAATTTTTATATGAGAATTTTTTGCAATTTTATTTACTTGCACTTACAAGTATAACTCAGCATATATATTAATTTTATTTAGAGATTGAATATTAATTTTTGTAAATTATTTTCATATATTTTCATATTTTTTGAAATAATGTTTTAGTAAATTTAATCAATTATCTAAATTAGAACCATATTTTTTTTCTAAATCTCATAAAAAATTACCATATACATCATTACCACCAACCAGTACATAAGTTTCTTTTCAATTAATTTTTCCTTCTTCTAGTTTAATTTCTTTTACAAAACCAAGGTTTTTTAGATCACTATCAATTAAACTATTTTTTTCATTTTCTTTTCAATAATGTTCTATTATTTCTCCATTTTCATTTTTTGTAAATCAAAATTCATCTCCCACTTTACCAATTAAGTTATTAAAATTTTTATTATTTATTAATTCATTTTTTAATGATATTTTATCAATTAATTTTGAATTAGTTAAATTAGAATGAAAATCATTAATGTTATCACCCAATCTCATTATAATATGTGATGGTACATTTTTTATTGGTACTAAATCATTTTCTCAATTTTTTATTTGCATACTATTTTTATCTTTTGATGATAATTTAAAATTGTTATTATTAATATAATTAAAACGATTTTCTTTTGATATTAAATCTTTATAATTATTTGAATCATATTTAGTTACTCCTTGCATTCATCAAACATAACTATCAAGAAATGCCTTTGGATAATAATTATTTTCTAGTAGTTTTTTAGTTGGTATTGCTTCATCTCCATACTTGATATTTTCGCCTTGAAAACGATTTGAATCAAATAAAACAATACCACCACTTTTTCATACATGTTTAACAAATTCTAAAACTCCATTATAAAGTTGTTCTTCAAAATTGACTTGATGATCAACTCATTTTTTAAATTCATAATCCATATCTTTCATTTTTGGATTAAAAAATTTATAAATTGAAAAACCAATATTATTTATGAATGTTTCATCCAAATCAGTAATAACAATAGGTACATATTTATTAGCTTCAATTTTTGATTGATTATAATGCACAGTATAATTTTTATCTTCTTCATCATTTTTGGCATTAGGTTTATTTGCGGTTGCGTAAATAACATCTAATGATAAATGTTTTTTATTTGCTTCTATAACATCATCATACTGTTTTATTGCTGCACGAAAAGTATTTAATAATGATATTTTTCTTTCTGCTGATTCTTGTCAAATTATTGATTGTAACACTTTTAAATCATAAATATTGTTATTTTTATAACATCCAATAGCGCTTAAACTTGTACTTGTAATAATTATTAAACCACTTATTATTTTTAATATTTTTTTCATGTTTTTTCTCCTTTTAAAAATAAAAACCTATTTACTTTGAGAAACAAAGTAAATAGGTTAAAAACTATATTTAGTTTGTAGTTTTTTTAACATTTTTTTTGAAATTTTACAATCAATAAAGATAATATATTTATTTTTAAAATTTAAAAGACAAGATATAATTATTTTTAACTATTTAAATTACGTATTATTGTTGATTTATATTGGCTAAATGTTAAGATAAATGTAAAATTAGATACTTAATTATTAATTACATTTAGTTTTTAATAATTTTAAAAATGATTGATAAATAAAATTATTGTTTATAGATTTTAATTTTTTTTTGCATAAGATGTTAAAAATAAAGTACGAATAGTTTACTAGAAATATTGCGAAATAATAATTATAAAGAGGTAAAAAGGATGTTAAAATTTGGGAGCATACCGATGTTGTCAATAATATTCAAATTTGTCTGAAAATTATAAAGTTAGACGAGAATAATTTTGACTTAAATATGCAATTGTAAGTTAATCTTAACACTTCAAAAATATTAGTCAACAATAATACTTACTTTTATAACTCAAAAATTCTTATTAATGCAAAATTTAATAAGTTTTATTTTATTTTTGGTTTTTTTAAAAATCTTTAATCTTAATTTATAATAACTGGATGGCAGTATTTATTTGATAGCATTTAAAATTAACCATTTTTGTATACATATCAATGTTATAAGTTCTATCACCAATCATATGCTTTAAAATTTGTTTAATATTAGTTTCAGTAAAGCAACCAATATTTTCAACTAGTGCTTGGTTTAGTACACCATCTTTTGCATTAATGAAATAACCAACTTTTAATTTTTTATATTGTAAGGTTAATGATTGTAAAAAATCAATTAATTCATAATATTGACCTTTTTTAAATAAAGTTATTGCATTTTGATAGTGTAATTTAGCAATTTGATTTTTTCTTCTTCCAGCCATGATACCAAGAAATAAAACATGAAAAGCATGAAATTTATCTAAAATAAATTTGGCATTTAAAATGGTAGAAGTTTTTTTAATTCATTTTGCACTGTCTCCACAAACTATTAAATTTGCTTGGTCAAAGTTTTCAAAAAATAAATTACCATATTTTTCTATTAATTTTGCGGTTTTTTCAGCACCAATTTCTGTTTTTGAAACTCTTATTTTACATACAGCTCTTTTATTAATTAATTTTCCATTTTTCTTTTTACCAGTACACATTACTATTAATCTCATCGAACATTTTTTACAATTTTTAGTATTGTGTTTTTCATTAAACTTAAATTTTCGATGACCATCATCAATATTTACATATAAATTTTGATTTGGTTGTAATGGTATTTTGGGAATATTTGCTTTTGGTAATTCAAATTTTTGATATGTTCTACAAACTGTACTATTACTTATTAAATCTTCAATAAAAGTATCACAAACATCACGATACTTTTTACTATCAGCAAAATATTTTAAAATTTGTTTAATAACGTTAGGTGCAAGTTTACTATATTTTTTAACACCAAGATAGTTATCTAATAATGATACGTACTCCATTTTTTGTGTTTTTGTGTTATAATTTGTACAAATACGTCGTTTATAAGTTAATAAACCTTTTTTTGTTTTTAATTTTCGTTGTCTAAATCTATATGATTTATATTCAGATTTATCACATATACTTCATAAATAATCATCTATTTTTGAAAATAGTTCTTCTGTTTGTTTTAAACTTAATTCATCTTGATTAAAATCATGTTTGTCTCAATCAAAATGATTAGGGAATGGTAATTTTAACATTTTTAATGTTCCTTTCTAAATTTTTGTTTGTTAATAATTTAAGTTTAATTTTTTTTAAAAATAAGGAGTAAATATGGCTTTTATTAGTAGTTATACACAATTAAATAAAAAATATGACCTTAATTTTAGTGATAATAATTATGGTTTTAGTTGAGATATTTTTAAACAATTTGTTGGTGATGAATGAGCAGAATTTTTCACTACCAATTGTTTTTATCGTTTTGTACCAACTGCACGTGGCACAAGAAAAACTTGAAATTGTTTAGCATTTGATTTATTTATATGTTGTAATTTTAGTGATAGTAGTGTTCAAGAAGTAAGGCGCTATGAAAATACTCATAGTGAAACGACAATTGGTGCTTTAATGAATGTTTGTCAAGTTTTATTAGATACATATAATATTAATTTATTACCTAATAATCCACACGGTATTAAATGAAAAATAACTAAGGATGGTGGTTGTATTATTTTTCCTAATAATCAACAAATTGACTTTATTGGTTATGCTAATGGTAATAAGATTTTTGGAAAAGAAGCAGGTGGTTCAAGTTTTTTAGGTTCAAGAACAGATGAAATTATTATGGCAGAAGAAAAAGAAACTTTAACAGAAAAGCAATTAACATATCGATATGAAAGATTACAAAACTCTATGTTTAGAAGTAATCGTATTAAAGTATCAAATGAACCTATTAAAGAGTGAAGTTGAACATTTATTGATAAAAATATATATAGTTCTACCTTTGGACAAAAGATTACTCGTTATTTTTATAAAAGTTTTTTCATTACTTTTACATGTAATCCTTATGATAAATACCATCCATTTTATTTAAAATACTGTACGCCATTTTTACCATTAAATGATAAAGTGATGGAAAATCTTAAAAAAGTTGGCAAAATTTATTATGAAAATCAAGATATGTTTAGTGGTTTAGGTTTATTTGTTTTAAGATTTACTATTCAACCATTTTGAAATAAATTACCAGATATTCAAAAAAGAACATTATTAGAAATGAAAAAAAGTAATCCTGATGAATTTAATACTGTTTTTTATGGTTTTGAATTTTTAGATAGTGATGCAACAATTTTTCCATTTCAGAAAACAGTAAAATATTGACAATCATATGATTTAAAACAATTTTATAATCAAGAAAAAGATATGTATAAATTTGATTTTTATAGTGTTGGAATCGATTGAGCTACGGGACCAAAAGACCATACTGTATTTATGGTAGTTGGTTTTAAAGAATATAATAATACTGGTTATTATGATGCTTATATTATTTGTGAATTAGTAGTTACTCCAAATGATTTTATTAATGAAAATGAAAAAATTAATGCTTATGTTAATGAAATTTTAGGATTAATAGATAATTTTGAAAACTTTGACCAAGCAATTTATTTTTATGATGACAAGGCAAGAACAGCAATTGATTGATTAAGTCAAAAATTAATAGATGAGCATAATACTATTCTAATAACACAAACTGCTATTAAACATGCTTCAAATTTAAATCAAGAAGCAGGATTAACTAATAGAGTAGTTTGAATGAGAAATATTATGAGTTATGGAAACTTTTATGCTAATAAAGATGATTTACCAAAAACTACTCAATGTTTAGAAGAATTACGTTATGATGAAACAAAAACTAACATTCCTGACAAAAATATGTATCAAGACCCATATGATGCTTTGTTTTATGCATTATATCCATATAAAAATGTAATTAGGGGTAAAAATAATGCTACTGTGAAAAAAAGTATCTTCACATTTGCTATATAATAAATAAGCACAATACAATTAATAGTATAGGTATCACAAAATAAACGTCTTTAATTTAGGCGTTTATTTTGCATTTAAAAGCATACTTGTAAAAATAATCAAAAATAGTACAATTTATAAGTAAAATCAAGGAAAAAAAGGAGAATTTAATATGAAAACATGAATAAAAACAAATTTAAGTAAAATAACATTAGCATTAGCACTAACTGGTGCAGTAAGTGGAGTAACTGGTTTAATAATTGGTTCACTAGCACATAATCAAACTAATGGTTATAAATCATATTTAGGACATGACTATACAGTCTACTGGGGGGGCTAAATCAACAATATGGTCATATAAAACAAAAGACAAATATAAGATAAGTTTATATTTTGGAATTAAATCGCTTGATAGTACTGATATAAAATGAGATGGTATTTATCCTGATGGATATTTTGATAATTAAATTTCTAAATTTATATAAGAAACATTTTCATTATATTTATCAAATAAATTAATATTTTGTAAGTTTATTTCTTGTTTATTAGTTATTAAAAGTAAATCATAATTACCAGCACCAAAAATACCACTAATCTCAACTCGATTTAAGTTAGTAATTGGATTTTCAATTTGTAATTCAAATTCATTATTATTATCAATTTTTGAAATTTCTTTATAAAATTCTAATTTAGAAAATAATTGGGATTTATTTGAGCCATATAAATTTAATAAATTTTCAAGTTTAATTTTTTCAATAATTGCTCTTGTAAAATATTTTCCATATTCACCATTACCTAATGTTCAATCAGCAGGAATTAATGAAGGTATGTTATTTGTTTCTAATTCATTTGTAATAGATAATCAATTAAATTGATTATCATCTAATTTAAATAATTCATTTTGACTAATATCATTATTTTTTAACTTAATATTATTGATATCTGTAAAATCAAAATATGCAGATTTTAATATCACTTTTACATCTTTAAATTGCCAAATATCATCAGGTGTAGGATGTATTGGACTTGATTTTAATTCGAAATAATAAGGTAATAAAATTTTATTATCATCATTCAAACCTTTATTTATTGATAATATTGAATAAATATATTCTGATAACATGATAAATATTTGCTTAAAAATTTTTATTTGTTTTAAATTAATATAATTTGGATAATCTAATTTTCATTGTTTAAATAAATTAGTAATAACATCTTCGGGCTTTTGTCCTTCAAATTTTGCTCGTAATTTTGCTATTTCATTTTTTGGTTTACCATTTTTGTCTTCATATTTAGCACCTTCGAAGTTTCTATTATAGTTATATGTATAACTTAGCATATCTAATAATAATTGTTGTAAACTATCATTAGTTGGTGCGTCTTTAATTTCTATTTCAATATCATCAAATTTATTATTAGTTGCAATATATTGATAAAATTGACTTTCATCTACAAAATCTCAAACTTCTTTATCTTTTAATTCTTTTTGACTTTTTAGTGGTCATTTGCCACCTAAAACATTACTAAATTCATATCCTAATCAAGCATGTGTAACTCTTGCATTTTTAATAACTTCTCTTCTTGTTATATTACCACTACTAATTTTAATTAAATCTAAAACTGATTTTTCTTGTCCAATAAATTGTTTTGCTAAATTTCAAGGTAATATTTGTTCACTAAATCATTGTTGTAATATTCTAACTTTTGGTTGAGTTTCAATAGGCATTGATAATAGCGGAAATGCTATCTTATCCTTGATAAATAACTTTGGGTATACTTCCATATTATCAACTTCACCAAGTACCTTTATATTGCCGAAAATCATGCTTCTAGGGGCTTTAATTTTTAAACCAATTACTTTTGTATCTTTATCTAATGGTTTTTGCAATTTAATAATGATTGGATAACCATCTCTTGTTTTAAAATCTTTAATTTTAATAATAGTTATACTTTTAGTACTTCTTGTTTTTGGATTTTGATAAGGTTGAGAATAATTATTAATGATATATAAATTATCAATATTACTTTCAGTTAATAATTCATTAATAGATACAGCATATAACTTAAATTGATTTAATAAATTTATTTCTTGAAAAATTAAATTTTTAATATCAGTCATACTATATTCAATTGTATTATCATTAATATTTGTACTTGCTCTTTGATTTAATTGCATAGTAAAGTCTGATGTTTCAACAGCAGTAGCTTTTAATACTTTATCAATATCAATAAAACCTATTTTAATAGTATTTGCTGAAAATCTTAAACTATTATTTTCATTATTTTTAAATAAACGTTCAATTTCATAAATATATATAGTTCTTTTTTTAAATTCATCGTATGCTCTATTAATATCTGGGTCACTAGTAGTACTCATCATATTAGTAAAATCATAAGGAATATTATCAATTAAATAATCATTTTCTACTTCTGCTTGATTAAGTTTAGTTTGCTTCTGTTTCTGTGGAAACTTCGTTTGTGGTTTGTTGTTGTTTTCCATTGTTTTCTCCTATTAATTGGTTATTTTCGGGATTAAATAATTTTAATTTAACTGTTAAATTATTAATTTCTTGTTCATCATTAATATTAAATGTTTTACTATTTAATAAATCTTTATCTAAACGTACTAATATTTGAATAAATTTAAGAATATCAATATTAAATTGTCATAATTTTTGTTCAATATAATTAATAGTTGAAATATTTACAGCTGTACTTTCGGGAACTGATTGTTGTGCAGATTTCTTTTGACTTGGTATATGAATACCACAACGTTTAAATATTTCATTAACATTTCAATCGTATATATCAGTTAAATTTTTACCTTTAAAATTACTATTTGTCATATTGATATTTTCGTTTTGTTCATTATTATCTCCACCGCTTTTAAATATGTAATTTTTAGTAACTAATGTTCTTACTGCTTCTTCTAATGTTGATTGAACATTCCCATAAGTTTGATTAAAAATAAATTTAGGTGAGTTTAAAATAGTATCTAAAACAATTTGTTCATAAATAACATCTAATGCTTTAATTTTATCCATTACTTTATCACAATCTGCTAATTCATTTGCTTTATTTCGCATAATTGCTATTGGTATATAGTTAATATTTAGTGTTTGTTCTTGTTCTAAATTTGAATTATTAATGAATGATTTAAAATCTAATGGAAATTGTTTTTTATTATCACTAATACTATAAATTGCACGATTAATAGTTACTTGTTCATTATTTAATGTATAAATTTCAAATAATCTTACAGTTTGTGCATTTTGTTGATAACTATCATAAAAAATAGTACATTGAATTAATTTACCAGTAATATCATAAACTCTTTGTTGGATATCTACTACTTGAAAATATAAATCATCATTAGCAATATAAATTAAATAACCACTAATTCCTAATTTACTTAACTTAAAAATAGAATTTCAATTTTTTCTATAAAATTCTTGTTGCATTAAATATTGTTTAATAGTTTCATTATTTATTTCTAATGGAGCATTATATAAATTAGCATTATTTTCTGCTACAAAATCAGTGAAATAAGTTTCATGATTAAAATCATTAAAACCAAAATAATTTAAAATTGAAGCATGAGTACTTTTATTTTTATTATTTAAAAATTTTACTTTTTCATTTTGATTATCATTAATATTGCTTTTATCTTTTCTAAAAAATCTACCTAACATAATATTCACCACCTTTTTTTAAAATATTTGATTAATTTTTAATACAATTTTTACAATAATAAATATAATTAAACCAGCAACAGCAGAAGATAATAAAACTCCAATTAAACCTAAAATAATTTTTATAATTTTAAAAAACATAATATTATTCCTGTAATTCTTCTAATTTTCATACATTACCTTTTAAATTACCTTTTACAGTATAAATAGTAATCAATTTAGCATGTTGAACTGATAAAATTACTATATTAGCACTATCATTAAAGGTTTGTATTTGTACACCAGCAATTTTGTTATCAGTTATAATAAATTCTTGAATAGTATAAACTGGATTATATATACTTCAAGAATAATAAACTCTATAATGTTTATTCTCTTGAAAATCATAAGTAATTTGTCAATTATCTCATTTATTTTTTTCTCTTGTTCCTACTTCTTTTCAATTATCTTTACTTGGACTGGGTGTTGGATTATTTTTTAATTCAATATCTCAATTATTTTCTTCTATTTCATTAGTTTCTAAACTTTTTGAATTAATTTTTATAGGTTTATCTATATTAATTACACTTGGTGAAGTAATATCTAATGTATTATTTTTAATTGTATAAATTTTATTATTTATCTTAGGTTTATATATTTTAGTTCCTAATTTATTTCCATCTAGATTAGTTACTATTCAAGAATTACCATCAAAATATGATAGTATTAATTCATTATTTTCGGGTTGGACACTTAAATGCGCTTTAATTTCATTAGTAGAATTTGAGTAATAACCTGCTGAATCAATAGCTACATTATGGGCTGTTGGTACTGCACCATAAAAGAAAAATACTCCTTTAAGTCCTTGACTGATTGACATATTAGGTGACCAAAAAATTTGATAATATGTATTTCTTGTTAAAATCATTGATTTTTGCTCTTCTCATTGTGGATTATTCAAAAAATCTTGTGGTGTTACTAAATAAGAACTTACAGATATTACATTATCTTCTGTAATATTAATGCCATGGCCAGTAATTAATTTATTTTGTTTATTATTAGTTAAGGCCGTAATATTTTTCTGTTGTTTAGCAGAAAAATCACAAGTTGGTGCATGTATATAATCACCAATTTGTGGATTATTTTGTAATGCTTCGGGTGGTAATGTACCAATTTCATCAGGTCAATCTAAAATCATTGTTTCAGTTTCTTTATTATAATCAGTTGCAACATAACCTTTATTAATAAATTTACTAACAGGACCTCTATATATTTTATTTTCATTATCATCAACTAAATCATCATATAATTTAATTTGTTTTGATAATGTAAATTCTTTTTGTTGTTCAATTAATTCATCAACTTGATTTCTAGTATAAAATGCTTTTAAGTCAATTTTTTCAACATCTATTTCATCATCATTATAACTTGAAAATATTTGTTTTAATTCTGTTAATCTTGCTCATATTTTCATTCTACTAGGTGCTAAATCTCATACATTAATTGTAGGAGTACTATTTGCACTAAATTGACTACCATTATTAAATTGAATAGTAGCATCAACATTAAATTCAATTGGTGTACGATTAAATACTCAATGTTCAACCATAACATAAACCATATCTCTTAACGTTTCTTTAATTAATTTATCTTTAAAACTATCAAAAGGAAATTTAGATAAAATAAAATCAAGATAAGCATTAATATCATTTTGAGCACGAATAGCAAATGTTTTAAATCAATCATGAACATTTGGTCATGTATTTATATATTGTCGTGGTGTTTCTGTAATTTTTCCAGTTAATGGATATCAGTTATTATAATTTTCTAAACTGACATCAGTTCAAAGTTTATTAATCATATTTTATCATTCCTTAAAAAATGCTTTTTTATAACGTTTGGTTTTTGTTTTAGTTTTTCTATGTGATATATGGATAATTTCTTTTTGTAACTTTTTTTTACCTTTTTCTACAACTTGACTATATACAAATTTTTCTAAATGATGTAATAATCCTGTTCCAAATAAAGTATTAACTGAAAATTTTAAACCAACATTTTTAAATGATTTATTAATATTTTCAATAGGGTTATTAATAACATTTACTACTTTATGATAAGTTCTAATAGTTCTAAATATTTCTCTATATATTTTAAAACTATCTCTAATTACTTGTTGAATAACTGGTGGTGCAAATGCTATTGCTTTTAATCATTTATTACGATTAATACCATAACCAATGTATCAACCACTATATCAACGATATCAATGAAATGGATGTATTTGAGTAACAAAAGTTTTTGCTTTCAGAATACTATCAACAACTGTAATTGGTTTATATTTAGGATTACGATGATAAATAGTAATTGCACATTTATCTAATGACAAAGGTTGAATTTTGCAACCCATAAATACTGGTGAATTTAATGGAATTAATTGTGCATGTTTAATTGCTCTTTTTTCTGCACTAGTAAATAAATCAGTTGCTTTTTCTTTTAATTTATTAATTTTTTCAAATGCTTGTTTTTCTAACTTTTCAAATTTTTCTTGTAATTTATATATACTTTCTCGTATTTTTTCAAAATATGGTGTATCTTTTCAAAATTTATTTAAACCTTTTTTTAAATAAAATCTAATATCAAAATATTTAAAAGTTTGATTTGCTTTTAAAACAAGTTGATGAATAACATTATTTTTAAAATTAAATTTAATAGCATTTGCACGAATTTTTTGTAAATCCAAAATTAAAGATTTACCATATCTATTTTCTGTATGTATTGTATGAACTAAATTTAATCAATCATGTTGGTTCATAGATAGTACTTTTTTTAAATCAGTATTAAATTTTTTTAAAAAGTTATTTGCTTTTTCGATATCTTTAATTTTAAATTTAGGAGTTAATTGTGGACTTAATTTTATTAATGTATTTTGTAATAATAAGTGTTCCATTAATTTTTCTGTTTCTAGTTTTTGAAAATTATTCTTATATTGTCTTTCAGCAACATAACCTAAATCTCGTAATACTGTTTCACGATTAGGAGTAAAACTATAATTCATTAAATAACGTTTATTACCAATAATTTTATCTGTTAAAATTTCTTTTCCACTTACTTGACTAATAATTTCTTGTAAGTTTTTTGCTTCTTTAACACCAATTTGTTCTAATGTTTTAGTTTTTTGTGCTAATTTAATAAATTTAGTTGTACGATAACCACGACTAATTTTATTAAGTCCAGCAAATGCAGGTAATAAATTTAAGAAAGTATTTAATTTTGTTACATTTCCTTTTAAATAATCATAAACTTGATTAATAGTAAAATCAGTTGTAGCATAAATACCAAAATTAATAGTACTTGCAATAAAATCACTTGCACCTAATCCAAGGGCTACACTTTCACTTAATCCACCAGTAAAAGGAGCAAGTGCTACTGCTATAACTTGTACACCAATCATTTCTAAAATTTCTCATCAAAAACTTTTATTTTCTTGTTGGTTACTTGTTCTAGTATGTTTTGGTTTATTTATGTTTAAAAGTATTGCTGTACTAGTTGTACCAATTGGCATGATATTAATGTCCTTTATTTAAGAGTTATTTTAATTGGATTTGTTTTTCCTTTATAATTTAAGTCATTAATATTTGCAGTAATAGTTATATATAAGTCACCTGCTTTTTGTTTTTGATTACTTACATTAGTTTTTCCTTGTGCATCACTAAAATATTTAATAGTTGGATTTGTTAAATTTGGATTTAATGATTTAAGTTCATTAGTACTTTTGATTTCTGTATTTAATTCATTATTATTGTTATTAACATTTGCAGTAATATCAGTTGTTAAAGTTGTAATCTTAGTTTTTAAATCATTTTTATCATTATTAACAATTGCACATAACATTCAACGTGAAGTTGTTTCTTCATCTGTAATATAAGGTATTGATTCACCAGTTACTTCTCCACCAACTAAATATCTTCTTCCAACTTTACCATCAGCAATATCTTGAACATATACAACTGTATTTTGTAACATATATCTTTTCATTGCTCTTGGTGTTGCTAAAACAAAAGACATAATTTTAGTTTCATTATTATCAGTAAATGTCATATAATCATCCATTACAATTTGACATAGTACACCTTTAATATATAAATCATTTCCATTTAATCTTAATTGTTGAGCAATCTGATTATCAGTAATTAATCCTTTATTATTAGCTAAATAAACAATACTATCATAAAGATTATTAGTAATAAAAAAACGACAATTATTACTATTTCTTAGTTGAAATAAAGTATTTCAAGCATCTAACATTGATTTTAAATATCCTACTGGTGATTTATCAGTAATGTCTATTTTAGTTGCATATTTTGCAATTACATTTGTATCATTATTTGCTAAATAATCTGCTAAGTCATTAGCAACTTCATATTGCATTGTATTTAATAAATTTTGTCCATTTTCAGCATTTAAATCAACATTAGCAATTATTTCACCCGCAACTGCTTCTTCTTTAATTTCTTTTAAAATTTTAATAGTTTCGGCATAACTAACATCTAATCCTTTGCTTTTATCATTTCATTTTAATACTTTAATTTCTGAATTTTTTGGTTTTTTAACTATAAATTCAATTTTTGTTGAATTAACTATTTCGATAGGAAAAAAACTTGCTCATGGTGAATTTGATTGTTTATAAAATTCTATAAACTCTGGTGCTTCTACTAATTTTTCGGTATTATCTAAATTTTTATTGAATTGTATTGCCATTTTTTGATTTCCTTTCTGTTATAAATTATTATTTTTTTTATAATCCAATAATGTACTTTTTATTGAATTTGGTTGATTTGTTATTATTGTTTGTGGTTTACCACCCGTATTAATTGTTTCTTTAAATATTGGTTGTTCTTTAATCATTTTTTTAATAGTATCTTCTATTTTTGAATTTTCTATATTACTTGTTTTAAATTTTAAATAATCATAAAATTCATTTTTAATTTGATATTTTTTAAATATATTAATTATTTCTTTTTCTTTAATTTCTTGATTAAGTTTATTTAACTTACTTTCTGCTTCATTAACTTTATTTTCTATTTCTTGTTGAGCATTATTTTCAGTTAAAGGTTCAGTTGTTTGTTGAACATTATTTTCATTTTCTAACATTTAACATTCTCCTAATCTTATCCCAATAATCAATCTTTAACTAATTGTGGCATCTCACTTATTAATTTTTTATAATCATTAACTGCATTTTCTAATGTATCAATATCAGAAAATTTAAAACAATTATCAATATGTAAATCAAAATCTCTATCATTATAGATATCATGTTTAAAATTATACTTTTCATTAAATTCAATTTTTGTCATATTATTTTTCTCCTTTATTAATTTTTTCGTTTAATTTTGCTAATTTTTTTTGATGTTTTATAATTTTGTTATTTGCTCTAACATGTTTTGGAGTTGTGATAAATCTTTTTAATAAAACAATAATTTCTCTGCAAATTAATGTTCCAACACTTGTTCCAATAATAATTAATTCATGTAAAAATTCTTTCATTACAATATTTTCCTTTCAATTGTTTATTTTTTAATTATTCATCAAATTGACCACCATTAATTCTTTCAATCATTGATTGTGAATTACTTATAACTTCTACTAATACAGATATTTCTTTATTGAATTCTTCTATTCTTTCTTTATATTTTTTTATTTCCTGATTATAATATTCAAGTAATTTTTCTTTATTCATAAATTATTCACCTCCTTTATAAACTCATGTGATTATAATCTCAATTTAATGAAGCATTATCATTATTTAATGGTACTTCGCTCATATTATCACTACCATATTGACTGGTTGTTTCACTATTAATTGAAAATCTATTATCATTAATTAATCTTGCAGTTTCATCATTAAATGCTGTTTCTTGCATTTCTTCAATATGATTAGTAGTTTCCATAGGTAGTAAATTATGAATAATTTCAGAAGCACCAGCAACTATTGTTGGCACTGCATAAGCATTATTAAAATCATTATTTATACCCATTGCTACACCACTTGAAATTAAACATCCACCAGTAGCCATATTACAAATCTTTCTTATTGCTTCAAATTTATTAGGTATTAATTCAGTTAATCCACTAATAAGATTTGAAATACCATAAGCATTTAAACTAATATATGTATCTCAATCCATTAGTGATTGATTTTCTTGTTTATTTAATAATAATCATGGTGGACCTTCTGTTGTAGTTGTAGTAGTTATTGGAGTTGGTGTTGTTGGAATAATAGGATTAATATTATTTTCTGTTCATTTACTATAATTTGCTAAACCGATTGTTCCTAAACCTAATAATATTTTTTAGAACTATTAATTAATTTAGTTTTAGTATTTGGTCTTTGATTTAAATTTCAAATATCTAAACCTAATTTTTTACCAAATAATAAACTATTAATACTACCTAATAGTGAACTGTTCATTACTTGACCATAATAAGCACTTGTACCAATCATTGCACAAATTGGGCTTATACCAGTTCTTATTAATTTAGTTAAAGTATAATTTGATTGATTTTCTATATTTGGCATTTTAATCTCCTTTATTCGTTTTTATTAGTTCTCTTATAACATCTAGTAAAGAATCTACTACATAAGAATTTAATTCAAATTCATAATTTCTAATTTTAATTTTTTCCTTCTGCATTTATTTATTCTCCTTTAATTTGTTTTAAATCATTTAATAGTTCTATAAATTTTTTCATCTCTTTTGAATGATAATCAATGCTTCAATAATCATCATTTCAATTAAAAATTATATGTGTATCTGAATGTAAAAATTCAACATTATCAATAAAAAATAATGTTTCATCTACATTTCATTTAATTAAAAATTCGCGTTTAGTCATATTTAATTTCCTTTAATTTTCTAATTTTTTAATTGTTACTTTAATTCAACCTTGATAAACATCATTATCACCAACTATTAATGCAACATTACTTTCTGGGTCAGAAACAATTATGTGTTTTGATTTAACATTTGGGTATTGTCTTAAAATAATTGCTCTAATATCATTATTTGTATGAATTGCTTTGGGAAATGGTGATAATATTTCAATTTCATCTTTATTTTCAAACAAAGTAGGTAATATTATCATTAGTCAAATTCTCCATTTTCTATTAGTTTATTTAAGATAAATAATGTTACATCCGTTCTCCGTGCTGGCTCTAATTCAATTAAATCATTAATATATTTAATTAATTTTTCTTTATTCATAATTTAACCTTTCTTTCCTAACTCTTTTATTTTGTTTTTGTTTACATAAGTTATTACATTTATGAGCAAAAACTCTACCATAACCACATTTATTATTCTTTTTTATTTTTATTATCATTATTTTTAAAACAATTTTGACAATTTGGTCAATTATAATTTTCTTTACAATCAGTACACATTTTCATTAGTTATTTCTCCTTATTATTTTTTGGATGTTGAAATTGAACAGCTTTACAATTATCACATCTAAATACTAATTCAATACTCACATCTTCATGTTCACATTTATTTATTATCAAAGTAACCTTTTTCTAAATATTCAATTATTAATTCCATATCTAATGTGTTATGTTCAATTAAATATTCAATTATTTTTTCTTTATTAATACAATTTTTATGTCTTGAATTATTAATTTCATCAACTTTAATTCTATGTTCTTTACAATATGCTCTACCATATTCATCAAATTGCTCATCTGTCATATTTTCACATTGTATTTGTTCAAAATTTTCATCATGTGGTGGTATTAAACTAGTAAATTTAGTAGTTTGAGTAAATGTACATTTATTCATTAGACATATTCTCCTTATGTTTAATTTCTTTTGATATTTCATTTAATATTTTTAATACTTTATATTCATTTTTTAATTCTTTAATAATAAATATTAAAAATATTATTAGTGTTATGCTTGTTATTAATATTGGTACTATTAATAAAATTTTTCATAATATCATTTTTTACTCTTTTCATTTTTTAAATCATTTAACATTAATTGAACAAAATGCACGATTTTTAGGAATGTTTAAAGTATTAAAGATTTCACCAGTTACTAAAATTTCATCATTTTTGTTTAATAAAATACATCGTTTATAAAATTTTGGGTTATTAAAAATTAAAGTAACATAGTTTAATCCATTTCATTGACCACGAACACTATAATATAATTCCTTATTACCTTTTTCGTAATATTTTGCTTCAATAGTGTTACTCAGTTTTACTGTTAATTTGACATAATTTGCTTTATCTTTCATTTTTATAATTCCTTAAATAATATTGAATGTGCTTATATGCATCATGTTCATGTTTTGTAAATTTTATATTTCCTTTATAATTTTCTATTTTAGTTTTATTTTTTGGTTCGCTTTCTTGAAAATCTCAATTCATAACGTCTTCTACTAATACCATTAATGCACCAATCATTTTAGGTGTTGCTAATGGATTAGTTAATAATTATTTTGAACTTAAAAAGAAATTTTCTACAATAACTAATATTTTTTTATTCTCATTTTTTTTAATTAATTCAAAATATTCTTTATAAAAATTTTTACTTTCTAAAACAGTTTTTGTTTTAAATGTTTCATTAAAGATAATATTATTAGTTTCATTTGAATATATAACAATTCCATTATTACCAATACCAGCAGGGTCAATGCCAACAATTAAGTCATATTGCATTATTAATCAAATTCTTTGGATTTTATTTTATTAATTAATAATTCAATAGTATCAACTGAACCTTTTAATTTATTTAAATAATATATTTCTTTTTCTTTTTTGTATTGTTCTATATAATGACCCAAAAATATATTTAATGAACAAATTAAATTTTTCTTATATTGATTAATTACTTCTTTTTTAAAATCT
This sequence comes from Spiroplasma endosymbiont of Lasioglossum villosulum, assembly GCF_964020195.1. Taxonomy (NCBI): domain Bacteria; kingdom Bacillati; phylum Mycoplasmatota; class Mollicutes; order Entomoplasmatales; family Spiroplasmataceae; genus Spiroplasma; species Spiroplasma endosymbiont of Lasioglossum villosulum. Next base: position 1,313,396 of record NZ_OZ026539.1, on the reverse strand, counting down.
TCTCTTAATTTTTCTATATTATTTAAATGTTCTTTTGTTATTTCTTGATTACGTTTTTTATTATATTCATTAATAATTTTTTGGTCTTTACAAGAAAATGGTTTTTCTTTATCCATATTTATACCTCTCACTTAACCTAATATTTAAAATATAGTCATAACAAATTGCTTTACTATTTTTATCTCTTAAAAAATATTTTCTTGTTTTTATATCATTAGTATTAAAGAATAAATAATCTAATTTATTTTGTTTACATGTTCAACAAAAATACTTTTTCATTATAAGTTGAAATTTCCTTATAAGAAGTAACTATATAATTAATTGGTAAATCATCGTGTTTATATGGATTATTTATTTTAAAACTTTTTCTATTTTCTTCTCACGTAATGTTATATTTAAAACAAGCATTAGTAATTTTAGTTTTGTTATCAGTTATTTCACCCATAAATCAACTATTATGCTGTTCATAAAATGTTAATGATTCAAGTTTTATATCATTAAGATAATATTCTTTTGGAGCAGTTGGTTTATTAACAGTTATTTTTTGGTCTTTAATATATGGTTCTAATAATTTTATTAATTCATTACCACTTAATTCTCTTTTAATATTTTCTAAATTAAAAACTCAATATGTGTAACTGTTATCAACAATAAAAGAATTATTTTTAATCATTCATTTTGGTAATGATAATTTATATTCAACATAATCAATAAGAATAGATTGTGGTTTATCTTTTACAATTTGTTCTTTTTTAAATTCTATTTGCATAATAATCCTTTCCTAATATGTTCTGTTGCTTCTAGCATAAAGAACATATATTTTGATTTTTAGATTATTAATAATACTATTATTCGTTTTATTCATTCCAGCAAAACTGGGCTCAAAAATAAATTGTGAAATTTTAAAAAACATTGAGGCATTCGATTCAATATTTATTTAATTTGTGTTTAACAAATTAATATTTTAATTGAACCGGCACCGCTCAATTTTTTTTACAAGTTTGAAATTTATTTTCTCGCCCAAAAATTTTTCAAAAAAAATAAAAAATAAAACCAACACTTGCTCACTAGGGAGTGGCAAGGTTGGTTAAATAAAGAATAGAATTAATATAGTAGGTTCCCTAAGCAGGTCTATATATACTAGTTTCCAATTCGCTCCCACCCCAAGAATTACCATTTAATTAATGGTTAGTATAATTTATTAGGTATCACTCCACTTTTTATTTATTCATGCAAGTCCACATGTTTTAGCTACTATTTTTAACAACTGTGTTGTAGTTCACTTTTTTAGTTCCCTAACACGTGTTGATAATAGCGTTAAAGATGGTTATTAAAAATTTTAAAATTTTACAATTACAAAAAAAAGACAAGATTTTTATTCTCGTCTTTTGTCATTTATTTTTAATTTAAGGGTTTAAAAAAGAAAGGAGCTATTTTTAAAACTTTTTAGTTATCGACATCTTCGACACGCTCCCTAAAATTTTCAAAAACATTATCTAACATTGGTATTTATCTACTTTTGACAACATTAATGCCGGTAATGGTTATTTCTATAATTATGATTTCTTTAAAAGGATTAATGGAAAGTTCTTATGAATTATTATGGAAGTTTGGAGAATGATTACAAGAAGTTTTTGATTCTGGATTAAGTACTATTCAATGATTAGGATGAATTATATTGATAGCTTGTCTAACAACTTATGGTATTCTTATATTTATTTTAGTTATGATAAATTCAAGAAAAGCATTTGAACAAAGAATTGGTTATATTCTTGGTTTAGTAATTGGAGTTGCTTCAATTGTTGTTACATTATTACCATTAATTATTGTTAGTATTGCTAGTCTTGGCAATGGAGTAATAACTTTAGTATTAGGATTATCATTTGTTTTTATTGGATTGAATGGTGGTTTAGTTGCTTGTGGATCATTATTTGGTTTAATTAGTGCAAAAAACATTATAAATTTATGAGATGCAAAGAAAAAGTAGATTATATCTACTTTTTATTATTTATATATTTACTTCATGGTAATTGTAAATTTGTTAATGTATAATGCATTAATTGTCGATGTATGCTAATAATTAAAACGTTAAATATTGTTACAATAAGTAAAATTCATCAATGATCGTTTAAAGTATTAAAATAATCAAGTTTGCTTTTAAAAACGGCAGTTTCAACTAACATAAATAATGCATTTAAAATAAAAAAAATTAATCAACCAAAACTAAATAGAATAATTAGATAACGATAAAATTTAGTTTGAAAAGTACTACCTTTGACTTTAATTTGATAAACCGTTTCATAAGTATAATGATTAATAGAAAAAGTAAACAAAATTAATAGAATTAAACTATTTATGCCAACTATTAATAAAATATTAATTATTTTTTCGCTAGTAGTATTTATTAAAATTGAACCTATTATTATAAATATAATTTGAACAATTAATCACAAAATGTTAACATAAAAAAAACTTTTTTTTGTTCAGTATTTAATTAATTCATTTTCCATTTTGTATCACCATATTAATTTTAGTATATTTTATGCAAATATAGAATAAAATTTATCTTTTTATAATTTTTCATAACATAATAAGTTTGGGAATAACTAAAATTAGAGAGGGAAATAAAATGGCAATTGAAGTAGAAATTAGGCGTATACGTCTAAGACTTGGTTGAACGCAAGCATATTTGGGGAAATTAGTAGGTGTTCGTCAAGCAACAATTAGTAGAATTGAGAATAATGCTAAAAATTCTTCATGAGGAATAATTCATAAAATTCTTTTAGCATTATTAGTAGATATGAATGATATAAAAGGTTTTACGCATGATTTTGTATTAAAAGAAAATGATTTTGAACTATTTATTAAACTGTTAATGGCTAATTCACAATTAAAAACTAATATTTTATATAATCCTGTTCATTGCGCACGAATTATTATTGATGCATATAATAGAGGAATTATTAATTTTGATGAAAAATATGGTAAAAATAAAGTATAAAAAAATTGTAAATAAATATTAATATTTTTACTGTAGTACATTTTTTTATTTATAGGAGAAATTTATGAAATATTTTTTAAAATTATTAATTATTACTTTGTTAATAAATAGTTCGTCAGTAGGATTAATTGGATGTAGTATTCCTAGTGTTGGTGATATTTGAATAATTACTGATGGTGGTGATTTATTTGATAAAGCTTTTAATCAGCAAGTATTAGAAGGTTCAAAAGAGTTTACTAAAACATTTAATGATAATCGTATTATGATTAGTAATTTACCCGGTAATGAAGTTTGAAAAAATAAAAAAATGAAAACACGTTGAATTATTTCACGAGATAGTACTGTTTCAACTTTACAAAATAATTATAATTTAGCAACATTTGCTGGTGCTAAAACAATTATTGTTGTTGGGTTTAATCATCTTGGTGCATTAACACCAGCTATTCAAAATCAATATAAAAAGTTAGGTGTTCGTTTTATTTTAGTTGATGCTAAATTAGAAAAACCAGTTGATGTAGCGTGTTTAAGTTATTCAGCAGAACAATCAGGGTTTTTATCAGGATTAGCAGGAGCAATATGATTAGCAGCTAATCATGAAACATATGATGATAATGGTTTAAAAATGTCAACTTTTGGTGGTTTACCAGTTGATACTATTGTTAGTTATATGATGGGTTATTATTGAGGTGTATATTATTTTAATAAATATCGTAATAGCAATGATAATTTATTGGAAATGACTAATGCCATTAGAATTAAAGAGGGTAAGGAAAAAATTGAAAAATGAACTAATAAATTTGATATTCATTTTGATAAAATTGCTAAACAATTTACAGGTAGTTTTGAATCTGGTACAAAATCATCAAAAGCAATAACTTCACAATTAATTGATGGATATAAAGATGATATTGTAATGCCTGTTGCAGGAGCACAAACAATTGATTTAGTATCAGCTGTTAAAAACTCTACTACTAATAGCAAAGCAAAAATTATTGGTGTCGATGTTGATCAAAGTGTTCAATATAGTTATGCTAAAGATATTTTTATTACATCAGCTTTAAAAGGAATTCATAAGTCAGTTAATACTTGATTATGACATTCTTTTAATTTAGATTATAATAAGGATGATCAACATTCAGTTATTAAACCTATTAATGGTGAACAATACTTTGATGGCAGCATACCACAACCAGCATTAGGTGGTCAGCAATATCTTGGAATTGCTAATAATGATTCTATTAGTGCTATTTATAATAACTTAATTATTGATAGTAATGATTATTGACGTTTAGCACAAAAAGTAACTGACGCTTATAATAAATTAGTTGCTGATTTAGTTAATGATTCTACTCGTGATAAGTGAGAAAATGCTTGAAAAAATTATGTTGATGAAAGTGTTGAAAAGTATAAACCACAGTTTTAATAAAACTTTACTATATATTTTAAAAAAATTATAATTATTCTTGAATTTTTAAAGAATAAGTTTTATTATCTTATATAATGGTAGTTATGCCATTAAAGGAGAAACTAGTGTTTAGAGTTAATTGTGAAAATAAGAAAATAATTAATATTAAATACATATATACTGTATTTTTTAATAGTAAGTTATTCTCACCTATTTATTTTCAAAATTTATTTATACACAGTTTTATTTTATTTTGAATAATTGAATTAAGAAAGCAATGTTTTTGCTTTCTTTTTTTATATTTTTTTTATATAAATATTTATATATATTTGTAGGAGGAATATAATAGTATGCGTAAAATTTTTACTGTATTTAGTGCAATATCATTGTCAGTAATAATGATATTACCAATCATTGCTTGCAATAGTCAGTTTAATGATCCAAATATTTATCGAATAACTGTTGTAACTGATGGACATACTATTAATGATGCTTCTTTTAATGAATCATCATATAATGCTGCTCTCAAGTTTAAACAAGAGTTTAATGATTGAACACATAGTGATTATGTTGATCCTCAATATAAAAATAAAAGAGTTGAGGTTTCTTGAGATAATCCCCAATTAACTAATACTGATGATTTAATGACATCATATAATAAAGCCGTTTTCATAAATAGTAAAGTAATTATTGCTTCAGGATTTTTACATCATAATGCTTTGGTTAAAGCACAAAATACTATTTTAAAACATAAAGTGAAATTTATTTTTATTGATGGTGATACTCCAAATAAAGAAGTACCAAAATCTAATAAGCAATTGGCTGGTTTACTTTACAAAGCAGAACAATCAGGCTTTTTAGCCGGATTGGCAGGGGCAATATGGTTAACTGCTCATGCTAATCAATATGGTGGACTTGATAATTTAAAAATGTCAACCTATGGTGGACTTGATATTCCAGCAGTTACTAATTATATGTATGGTTATTATTGAGCCATACAGTTCTTTAATAATAAATTTAAAAATAAAGAAGATGAAGAAAAATTAATATCATGAGTTAAAATTTTAAATTCAGATTTTAAAGAACCATTACCAAATATTAAATTTATAAATTCAGGTACTCAATTTAGTGGTGATTTTACTCAAGGTTCAAAAGGTTCACAAGCAATTAATGATGATCTTGCTCGACAAAAAACTAATATTATTTTTCCAGTAGCAGGACCACAAACCGAAGATACTTTATCATCATTAAAAAAATCTGGTCAAGGTAAAATTATTGGTGTTGATACAGATCAACAACTTCAATATCCACAATCTGCAGATAGATTTATTACTTCTGCAGAAAAAGATTTAATTAGTTCAATTAAACTTATGCTCTGAAAATCAGTTGGTAAAACTAATCAGAATCCAGAGCATTCAACTGATCCAACTGCCGATCAAACATTTATTGATGATGCACCATACAGAGGTGGACCTAATTTTACTGGAATAGCACCAAATAAAGCAATTAAAGACGGTGATAAAGATATTTACACACCATTAATGACAGAAACTACTAATTGATTAGATAAAATTTCTGCTGGATGACAAAAAGTACTCAATTTAAAAGATCATTATTGAATTAATGGTATTAAAAAAGAATATGATCCATTTAAATAATTAAGAGGGGTGATAAAATGCAAGTAAATATTGAAAAACAGAACTTACAATATGCTGTTGAAATGGAAGGTATTACTAAAGTTTTTTTAGATACTATTATTGCTAACAATAATATTTCTATTAAAATTAAAAAAGGAGAAATTCATGCTTTGGTTGGTGAGAATGGTGCAGGTAAATCGACACTAATGTCAATCTTATTTGGACTATATCAACCAACAAAAGGTATTATTAAAATTAATGGTAAAGAAGTAGTAATATCAGGACCAATTAGAGCAGGTGAATTAGGTATTGGAATGGTACATCAACATTTTAAATTAGTTGATAACTTCACTATTTTACAAAATATTATTTTAGGTAGTGAACCAGTTCATAAATGACAGTGAATTAATTATAAAAAAGCTAAGTCTAAAATTTTAGAAATTTCAAAAAAATATAAATTAGACATTAAACTTAATTTAAAAATTGAGAATGCTAGTGTTGGTATGCAACAACGTGTTGAAATTTTAAAAGTTCTTTATCGTGGTGCTAGTATTATTGTGCTTGATGAACCAACCGCGGTTTTAACACCACAAGAAATTACTAGTTTATTAATAATTATTGAAGAACTTAGACGTGATGGTAAAACTATTATTTTTATTAGTCATAAATTAGAAGAGGTTAAACAAGTTGCTGATAATGTTACAGTAATTCGTTTAGGTAAAGTTATTGAAACTTTTGAATCTAAGAGTAAAACTAAAGAAGAAATTGCTACTTTGATGGTTGGTAGAGATTTAGTTGATATTAGAAATCAAGGTAATGTTGTATTAGGGCCAGTATTATTAAAAATTGATAATTTATTTGTTCATAAAATTGGTAATAAGAAATCAATAATGGGTCTTTCTGATTTTAGTTTAGAAGTTAAGTCACGAGAAATTGTGGCTATTGCTGGTATTGAAGGTAATGGTCAAACCGAATTAATTTCAGCAATTACTGGTTTAATTAAGCCAGAAAAAGGTGATATTTTTTTTGGTAATAAGAATATGAAACACAGTTCAATTCAAAGTTTATATAAAAGTGGTTTAAGTCATATTCCTGAAGATCGTCATAAATATGGACTTGTTTTAGATTATAATGTTATTGATAATATGGTTTTACAAAATATTAGCGAATATCCTTTTTCTAAGCATGGTTTGATTCGCAGTAAAGCTATTCAATCTTATGCACAAAATATTATTAATAATTATGATGTTCGTGGTAGTAAAAGTGGTTTTGCTTTAGTTAGAGGTTTGTCGGGTGGTAATCAACAAAAAGCGGTTGTTGGTAGAGAATTAACAAGAAAACATAAAATTTTAGTTGTTGCTCAGCCAACACGTGGCTTGGATATTGGTGCTATTGAATATATTCATAGTCGTATTCTTGATGAAAAAAATGAAGGTAATGCAGTATTATTAATTTCTTATGAATTATCAGAAGTTATGTCATTAGCAGATCGAATTGTTGTTTTACATGCTGGTAAAATTACTGGTAATGTTAGTACTAAAAATGTTACTCGTGAACAGTTAGGATTAATGATGGCGGGACAAAAAATGTTAATGGAAGGAAATGAAGATAATGTTTAAACAAAAAACATGATTTTTAAAACGACGAAGTCGTTTATATCTTGGTTCAAAAGAAATGAATAGTAGTCTTACTAAATTTAAGGGTTCAATTTTTGCCATTATTTTTGGATTAATTATTGCTTGTTTTGTTATAATTGGTTCAGGTCAAAATGCTTTTACTTATTTTCAGTTGTTATTAACATATGCTTTTACAAGTTGGCCAGCTAATAATTGAGATAATACTTTAGTTTGATGAGCAATTTATATTGTAGCAGGATTAGCACTAGTTATTTCTTTCCGCTCAGGAATGTTTAATATTGGAGTTGCTGGTCAAATGTTAGCAGCAGGAGCTGTTGTTATCGCAATTGGTGTTCGTTATGACTTATCACAACCATTAGCTATAATTAGCGCGTTTTTTGCTGGAGTATTAGCAGCAATATTGGTGGCGTTGGTAACAGTGTTATTAAAAGTTTTTTTTAATGTTCATGAGGTTGTTACTTCTATTTTATTAAATTGAACAATTTGATATTTAGTAAAATGACTATTTAAAATCAATAAAGATTTATATGATGCTGATCACGGAACATCAGCAACTATTCATGATAGTATGAGTATTAATGGTTATAATTGTATACTACCATTATTAATTTCTATTATTTTAATAATAACAGTTTGATTCTTATTGAAAAAAACAACTTTAGGTTATAAAATTCGAACAGTAGGTTTAAATCCATTTGCTGCGGTTTATAGTGGTATTAATCATAAACATTATTGCATAACATCATTTGTTATTTCAGGAGCATTAGCAGGAGTAATGGCTGTTATTTATTACATTGCCAAAAATCCTTCAATTAGTTTTTTAACTGATGATTTGCCGACTATTGGTTTTGATAGTATAGCTGTTGCTTTAGTTGGTCAAATTAATCCAATAGGTGTTGTGGGTTCTGCTTTTCTTTGAGGTTTAATTAAGAGCGGTGGTTCAATTGGTTCAGTATTAACATTACCAACAGCAACTGGTGATATTATTTTTGGTGTTATTATTTATTCAGCTGCCTGTGCAGTTTTATTATCTCGTTTACAGCCAATTAAATTTTTAATTCGTTATTTAAATATAGCCTTTGATGGAGAAAAACGAAAAGTTACAAATAGTTTTATTACCAAGATGTACTATCATTTTATTGAAAATTTTAAAATAAAGAGACAATATAATAAGTTAAAATCAGATTTAATTAAAGAAAAAAATAATAAAATTAATCACTTAAAGATAGAATATAATAAATCATTATCAGATTATGAGTCAAAAGTTAAAAATTTAAAACAAAATCTTTCACAAGAAATTAATAAATTGAAACAAGAATTAAGTGATCAATTAAAGTCATTAAAAAATCAATTAGTTAAAACTAATGATAAAAAATTAAAAGAACAATTAATTTTAAAAAAATGTCAACTTCAAATTACTTATAAAATTGAAACTAAGGAATTAATTAAAAAATATAAAATTGATAAAGAACAATTAAAGGTAGAATATAATAAATCATTATCAGATTATGAGTCAAAAGTTAAAAATTTAAAACAAAATCTTTCGCAAGAAATTAATAAAGTTAATAGTGATATCAACTTACAGTTACAAGCAGTTATTAATAATAAAAATGATAAAGTTGGTGTTAATTGAGCACAATTTTTCCAAGAAAATAAAGCTTTAAATCATTATATATATAAACAATATAATGCAATTTGAAAAAAAGGTAAAATTGGTAATTGAAATAATTTTCAACAAGAAATAAAAACGATTTATGGTGAAAGTTTAAATATGTATATTAATGAAAAAATGAAATATGAAAATAATGTTTATAACTATAAGCAAGATTTAATTCGAGAAATAACATTATTAAAAAAACAAAAAGCAATATTAGATAAGTCAAGAGTAAAAGACTTAAAATTAAATCTTTATCGAGAAATTAATAAATTGAAACAAGAATTAAGTGATGAATTAAAGTCATTAAAAAATCAAAAAGTTAAAACTGATGATAAAAAAATAAAAAAACAATTAATTTTAGCAAAACATCAACTTCAAACTAATTATAAAAATAATGTTAAAGAGTTAATTAAAAATTATAAAATTAACAAACAGCAATTAAAAAGTCAAATTATCCCAATTAATAGTAATATTAATATATTAACCAAACAATTTACTAAAAAAGCGGAAATTGAAAAGACAACTTTTATTAATAAATTTACTGATATATTTAAAAATGAACAACAAGCAATTATGAAAATAAAAACCGAAAGAACAGGAGGAAAAAGTTAATGGAAGCACTCAAAATAATTCTTGAACATTCTAGTTTAATTTTTGTTGTTTTAGTACTTGGTGCATTATCTGGATTAATTTCAGAACGTGCTGGTGTTGTTAATATTGGTATTGAAGGAATGATGACAATTGGTGCTCTTGCTTTTTCTTCATTTGGAAAAAATATAGGTGTTAATTGAGGTAATTGATCACAAATTATTGCTTTATTAGTAGGTGGATTAGCGGGAATGGGATTTGCTTGTTTCCATGCTTTTGCATCAGTTACTTTAAAATCTGATCAAATTATTTCTGGCGTTGCAATTAATATTTTAGCAGCAGCAATTGCAGTTTTTGTTGTTCAGTTACCAGGGAATAATGGTTTTATTTCATTAACAAATATTTATCAATTACCAAAAATTGGTAATAATGAATTTTTTAATTTATATTTATTTTTAGCAATTATAGTTTTAGTCAGTATTGCTATTATTTTGAAATATACTAAATGAGGATTACATCATGTTGCGACTGGTGAAAATCCCAATGCAGTTGATGCTGCGGGAATTAATGTTATTAAACAACGATATGTTGCTGTATTATTATCTGGTTTTTTAGCAGGAATTGCTGGTGGTATTTTTCCAATGTATGCTAGTCAAACTTTTCGTGGAACAGTTAGTGGAAATGGTTTTATTGCTTTAGCTATTTTAATTTTTGGACAATGAAGGGTACCATTGATTACAATTGGTGCTGCCTTATTTGCTATTGTTGAAACAACAGGTGCCAGAATTACGTTTTTACCAAATATTCCTCAATGAATATCAAGTAATTCTGATATATGGAATATATTGCCTTTTGTAACATCTTTATTAGTTTTAGTGTTTACATCAAAATGAAGTAAAATACCAAAAGCATTGGGTATTGCTTTCAATAAATCTAAACGATAAAATTAGTTATTAATAATTTTAATGATGAATTAATTTTGAAATTAAATTTTACTTTTTTAGTAATATTTTCCAAGACTTAATTAAAAATATAATAAAAAATAAAAAATTTTATGGTTATTTTATACTATAAAATTTTTTATTTTATTAAGAATTTGAAAAAAAATTCACAATAATACAGTTTTATTTATCAAAAAAAATAAATATAATTTTTGATAGATAGAAAAATGTGGTAAAAGTTTAAATTAAATTAATTATGTTTATAGGGGGAGCAAAGCATATGGATAATGAAAGTATAGTTATTAATGTACCTTATTTATTTCAAAAAAATAAAGAAAAAAAACAAGAATATGCTCAAAGACCTGAAGTGAAAGCAAAAAAACAAGAATATGATAAAAAAAGATATCAGCTTATTAAAGAAAAACAGCGACAATATAGAAAAAAAATGATATCAACGCAATAAAGAAAGGCAAAAAGAATATAAACAAAGACCTGAAGTGAAAGCAAGGAGAAGAGAATATGATAAAAAAAGATATCAAGTTAATAAGCAAAAAAAGCAAAAACAAAGAGAATTACAATCTGATTATGTTTTTAGTTCAAAACAAAATTTTGATTTAAGCAGTTTTAATTGTGATGATATGTGTAGTGAACAAATAAAAAATATTGCATGAGATGTTTTAGAATTACAACTTTATTCAGAAACACAAGAAACAGAATTAGATAAGTTGTTAGATGAAGCAGAATTTGAATATATGGTTAATGAAGAACAAAGTTCAGTAATGAGTAGTGAAAATTTGTCATCTAATTTAATTTTTGATGATGTGTATAGTGAAGAAATTGTAAAAGATATATCAAATAATTTAGAATTAGAACAATTAAATTTATTAGATAAAACTATTGAACAATTGTTAGTTAATGAAAAAATAGCAAAACAAAATGTTGAATGAAATAATAGTATTGTAGTTACAAGTAATTTAGATAATGATATTTATGATTATAATTTATCAACTAGACTTATTCCTTAATTAAATATTAATTTTAATTGTTAATTTTTACTTAAACTTAAAAAAATAAAATTTTATAGTTGAATTTTTGGGAAACACAAAGTACTTTTTTAATTACAAAACAAGTCTAGTGTAAAATAATTAGGTATAGGAATATTGGGGGTGTTTATTTTATGGCATTATTAGTGGCACATCGTGGATTTCGTTCTACAGAAGGTGAAAATCGAATCATTGATTTCCAAAATGCTTTGAAAATTTGCCAAGCAGTAGAGTTTGATATTCGATTAACAAAAGATAATAAAGTAATTATTTTTCATGATGATACATTTGAAAGAATTGCCAATAATAAAAGTGAGGTTAGTAGTTTATTATATGAAGAAATTATTAATTTGGAATTTTTTAAAAATAATAAAGAATGAATTCCACCATTATTTAATGATTTTATTGAAAAATTAAGTAAAAATTATCAAATGATTAATGTTGAAATTAAAGAAGAAATTAATCGTAAATATACTTCAAATCAATTAATGGTTATTTTTTCAGAAATTAAAAAATTAGAAAAAAAAAGTAAAGCCGAAATTATTGTTTCTTCATTTAATCACCAGTTATTAAACGAAATTGTTAAAAGAATTAAATATCCTATGAAAAAAGGTTATTTATTTGAAAATAAAAATGATTTTAGTGAGAGGTATATTAAAAACTTTGATTATTTGCATCCTTCAATTTCCGTAGTTTTAGATTTTGAAATGATTAGTAAGTTAAAAAAATTAAAAAAACCGTTAAATATATGAACATTTAAGAGTGATGAAGAAGCCGTGAAGATAAATGAAATATATGGTAATCAAGTAACTGGCTATATTAGTGATAATCCTAAATTATTATGAAAGCAGAAAAATAAATAATGAAGATATTTTTAAGTAAATGTTGAAAAAGTTTTACGCACGACTTGGATAGTAAAACTATTTTGATTATTAGCATTTTAGCTTTATCTGATTTATTTGTTTTTAGTGGAGTGCTTTATTTACGATATATTATTCCCAACTTTAATCAGTATATTAATTTAAATCAAGATGAGTTTGATTTTGTTGTTGCTATTTATGGTTTTGTTGCTCTTATTTCTAGAATTCCAGGTGGTTGACTTACTGATCGTTTTAGTGCAAAAAAAATAATGATAGTATCACTTATAATAACTGGATTATGTGGTTTATGATGAACGTTAATAATTCAACTTAATATGGATAAAAATATACGAATGATTCAATTGTATATTATTTATACAATATGGGGTATTTCGATTGCGGGACTTTTTTGAGCACCACTTTGAAAATTAGTATCACAGAATGTAACAAAAGAACAACAAGGTGTTGCTTATGGTCTTGAAGGCACAGTTTTGGGATTATTTGGTTTAATTTTTATTGCTGGAATTGCAACAGGAATAACAATTTTAACTAAAAATTTACAAAATCAATATGGTCAAAATGATTTTATTACAAAAATACCATTTTTAGTTTTTGCTTATTTTATTTGTGGTATGGTATTTATAATGGCATTATTAGTTTGAATATTTATTCCTAATAAAAAACGTGAAGAAACAGAAATTATTTGAAAAGAAAAAATAATTTCACTATTTCAACCAATGAAATTTTTGCGAGTTTGACTTTGTGGTATTTTTGTTTTTGGGATGTACATGTTCCAGTCTACTTTTGCATATTATATGAAAGACGCTTTAACAGAAGTTGGTGTTACTGTTGGTGTAGTCACTATTCTTGGTGGAATTCGGTCATATGGTTTAAGATTTTTAGTTGCTAGTCCAATTGGTCGTTGAGCTGATAAGTGAAAGTCTTACGTTTTGGGTTTAATATTTTTATTATTAGTTGGAATGATTGCATGTTCTTTATATGTAGTTATCCCTGGTTGAGGTAATGCTTGATTTTTACAGTCATCAAAAGCAGTTCAAGTTTTATTTCAAGTTATAATGTGTTTACTTTTTATGTTTATTGGCTGTGTAGGTTGAGCATTATTGACGTTAAGATTTGTTCAAGTTGGAGAATTACCAATGGAAAAGAACAGTTATGCTAGTACAATATCATTAATTTCTTGAATTGCTTTTACTCCAGATGCTTGATTTAATTATGTTGCTTCAGCCATTGGAAAATTGCCAAATAATTCTTATGTGGTTGATGGTCATCAAAATTATTCATTACAGGGAATTCAAATTTTATTAATTATTGCTATCGTTTGTGTTTTAGTTGGTTTAATTGCCGGAATAATTATTTATATTTTAAATAAACGAGAGTTAAAGAAATTAAATAAAACTTCATTTCGTTTTCGTGAGTTAGGAAACGTTTAATTATTTAATTTAATTAAATGATAATGTTTTATAAAACTTGAAAATAAGTATATTAAAGATTCTTTTTATAAAAGAAAAACATATCATTATTTATATTTTCCCCTTTTTCGTTTATAATAATTTCATGAATTAATTTAGTTTGGAGGAAATATGAATATAATTCAATTAAAAAATTTAACTAAAGAATATTCTCCAAATATTGGTTGTTTTGATATTAATCTTTCAATCAACAAAGGTGAAGTTTATGGTTTTATTGGTCCTAATGGTGCTGGAAAAACTACTGTTATTAGACAAATGATAGGTTTTATTAAATCTGATAATGGCTTTGCAAAGATTTTAGATTATGATTGTTGAAAAGAATCGGCAAAAATTATGGAATCTCTTGGCTATTTAGCTGGTGAAGTAACATTGCCTAGGAATTGCTTATTTAAAGACAGTAGCTACTATTAGAAAAAATATTTCTTGGGCATATGTTGAAAAATTAATTAATTATTTTGAACTTGATGCAAAAAGAAAAATTAAAAAAATGTCTAAGGGTATGAAACAAAAAGTAGCGATTATTTCAGTTTTTATGCATAAACTAAAAGTTTTAGTTTTAGATGAACCAACTTCAGGTTTAGATCCTTTAATGCAAGAAAGGTTTAATACTTTAATTAGAAATTCTAAAAATGAAGGTGCAACAATATTTATGAGTTCCCATATTTTTGGCGAAATTGAAAATATATGTGATAAAGTTGCTATTATTAAAAAAGGGAAAATAATTTCTGAAATATCAATTAAGGAAATACAAAATTCTGCTAAGAAAAATTATGAAATTAAATTTTCAACAGTGAAAGATTATAATGATTTCTTAAATAAAAAATGAGATATTATTGAAAAAAATAATATAACAAAAGTTATTAAAGTGAATGTTTTAAGTACTAATGTTGATAAGTTTTTAAAAGAATTATCACTTTATAAAGTTGATAATTTTAAAGAATTACCATTTAGTTTAGAAGAATATTTTATTAAATTTTATAAGGATGAGGTAAATTTTAATGATTAATTTTAGATTTGTTAAATCACAATTTAAAAATGTTAAAATTCCATTAATATTATTTTTTATAATTTTATGTATTTTAATAGTTCCCATTTTAACACAAGATTATCTTGCTCCAACTATGACATTCATTGGCGAAGAACATGGAGTATCAGGTTTAGGTGGATTAGGTGGCATGACTTATCTTAATTTTGTTTTTTTTTGGTATTCCGGGGTTAATATTAATTTTTTCTTTTAGTTTAATTTTAAATCATATTTTAGTTTCTAAAGAAATTGATAAAGGTTATTTAGCTTCATGATTAACAATGCCAATGTCTAGAAAAACTATTTTAAATTCAAAACTTTTTGTTTTGCTTTCTTCAATATTAATATTATATGGTTCGGCTTTTGTTTTTCAATTAATTATTTTTCCAATTAGATTTCAAGATTTTAAACTTCAAGAATTTGGATATCTTGTTTTATATAATTTGGGTTTAATATTATTGGCTTTACTTTGAGCATCAATTAATTGAACTTTTATTAGTTACTTTAATAAGTCAGTTATTTCTCTTTCAGTAGCAACAGGTATTTCAACGGTATTTATTTTATTTCAAACAATGACATTATTCTCTTTTATTCCTGAAGTTGAGTACCTTAAATATTTTAAATATATGACAATTGCTTCTTTATTAAATTGTCCATTTAAGTTTGGTGATATTCCAAATATAACACCTGCTCCCGGTGTTACAGAAGTAACAAAAGCACCACTTTTTTCTATTAGAGCATTAGATTTTGCTTGACAATATCCAATAATGTTAATAGTACCTCTTGGTTTATTTCCATTAGGAAATTATTTTCTTATTAAAAAAGATTTATCTTTGTAAATTGATAATATTGTTTAATAAATGAGTTTAATAAAAATGTCTTTAAAAATTTAAAGACATTTTTATTTATTTAATGTCAATAAGATATTACTTTTTATTAAAATTTTTGATTTTAGTTTTTAAACTTTGGTAATTTATTAGAATTATCAATTTGTGAACCAATAGCAAATTCTTCATGACTTGTTACTTTATTTACATTTCATTTTGAAAGATCTTGGTTAAATGATGAAGCACCATAAAACATTGAATTCATGTTTGTTACATTTTTTGTATTTCATTTTGAAATATTTTCGTTAAATGTAGTGGCATTATAAAACATAAAATCCATACTTGTTACATTAGAAGTATTTCAATTTAGAATTTTTTGGTTAAATGATGAAGCACCATAAAACATTGAATTCATGTTTGTTACATTTTTTGTATTTCATTTTGAAAGGTCTTTATTAAATGCAGTGGCATTACAAAATATAGCATGCATATTTTTTACATTTAATGTATTTCATTTTGATAAATCATTATTGAATGCTGAAGCACCATAAAACATATATCCTATATTTGTCACATTTGAAACATTTCAGTTTGTAAACTTTGGGAGCGTGTCGAAGATGTCGATAACAACTCATTTCCCTTAAATAGCTCCTTTCTTTTTTAAACCCTTGAATTAAAAATAAATGACAAAAGACGAGAATAAAATTCTTGTCTTTTTTTTGTAATTGTAAAATTTTAAAATTTTTAATAACCATCTTTAACGCTATTATCAACACGTGTTAGGGAACTAAAAAAGTGAACTACAACACAGTTGTTAAAAATAGTAGCTAGCATGTGGACTTGCATGGATAAATAAAAAGTGGAGTGATACCTAATAAAATATACTAACCAGAAATGGTAATTCTTGGGGTGGGAGCGAATTGGAAACTAGTATATATAGACCTGTTGTAGGGACCTATTGTATTAATTCTATTCTTTATTTAACCAACCTTGCCACCCCCCAGTGAGCAAGTGTTGGTTTTATTTTTTATTTTTTTTGAAAATTTTTTTGGGCGAGAAAATAAATTTCAAACTTGTAAAAAAAATTGAGCGGTGCCGGTTCAATTAAAATATTAATTTATTAAACATAAATTAAATAAATATTGAATCGAATGCCTCAATGTTTTTTAAAATTTCACAATTTATTTTTGAGCCCAGTTTTCATGGAATGAATAAAACGAATAGTAGTAGTATTAATAATCTAAACATCAAAATATATGTTCTTTATGCTAGAAGCAACAGAACATATTAGGAAAGGATTATTATGCAAATAGAATTTAAAAAAGAACAAATTGTTAAAGATAAACCACAATCTATTCTTATTGATTATGGTGAATATAAATTACAATGTCCAAAATGAATGGTTAAAAATAATAGTTTTATTGCTGATGATAAATATACATATTGAGTTTTTAATTTAGAAAATATTAAAAGAGAATTAAGTGGTAATGAATTAATAAAATTATTAGAACCATATATTAAAGACCAAAAAATAACTGTTAATAAACCAACTGCTCCAAAAGAATATTATCTTAATGATATAAAACTTGAACCATTAACATTTTATGAACAGCATAATAGTTGATTTATGGGTGAAATAACAGATAACAAAACAAACATTACTAATCCTTGTTTTAAATATAACATTACGTGAGAAGAAAATAGAAAAGGCTTTAAAATAAATAATCCATATAAACATGATGATTTACCAATTAATTATATAGTTACTTCTTATAAGGAAATTTCAATTCATAATGAAAAAGTATTTTTGTTGAACATGTAAACAAAATAAATTAGATTATTTATTCTTTAATACTAATGATATAAAAACAAGAAAATATTTTTTAAGAGATAAAAATAGTAAAGCGATTTATTATGACTGTATTTTAAATATTAGGTTAAGTAGGAGGTATAAATATGGATAAAGAATATTTAACTAAAAGAGGAACGATTTGCATACCAGACAGTGATGATATTGAATTTAAAATAGTACTAATTAAACTGATTGATGATTTAAAAAAAGATAATTTAGTTTGTGGTCATAAAGAATTTATTGAAGAATGTAAATATTGTTGATGTAATTGTGATTTAGAAATTATTAAAACAGTTATTAGAGGTTAACTTAATTAATGCAATATGATTTAATTATTGGAATTGACCCCGCTGGAATTGGTAATAATGGAATTGTTATATATTCAAATGAAACTAATAATATTGTTTTTAATGAAACATTCAATACATTAACTGTTTTATGAACTAAAAATATGTATAAAGAAAAATTTCAATTAATTAAAGAAAAATTTATTGATAAAAAAATATTAGTTATTGTAGAAAATTTCTTTTTAAATTCAAAACAATTACTAACTAATCCATTATCAACGCCTAAAATCATTGGTGCATTAATGGTATTAGTTCAAGATGTTTTCAACTGAGATTATCTAGAAAACCAACCAAAAAATAAAAATAAAATAACAAATTATAAAGGAAATATAAAATTAACAAAACATGAACAAGATGCTTATAAGCATATTCAATATTATTTAAAAAATCATAAAAAAATATTAATTTTTGATAATTATTTAAGGAAATTATAAACATGAAAGATAAAGCAAATTATGTCAAATTAACAGTAAAACTAAGTAATACTATTGAAGCAAAATATTACGAAAAAGGTAATAAAGAATTATATTATAGTGTTAGAGGTCAATGAAATGGATTAAACTATGTTACTTTAATTTTTAACAACCCAAAATTTTATAGACGCTGTATTTTATTAAACAAAAACGATGAAATTATAGTAACTGGTCAAATTTTTAATACTTTAAATATTCCTAAAAATCGTGCATTTTGTTCAATAAATGTTAAATGATTTAAAAAATGAAAAGAGTAAAAAAATGATATTATGAAAAATTTTATTAATAGTACCAATATTAATAACAAGCATAACACTAATAATATTTTTAATATTTATTATTAAAGAATTAAAAAATGAATATAAAGTATTAAAAATATTAAGTGAAATTGCTAATCAAATTAAAAATAAGGAGAATAATTAATGATAATATTACCTACTTTGTTTGAAAATAAAGATGAAATTGAAATATTATCACCATTTCCAAAAGCAATTCATACAAGTAATGATATTAGAACAATTATTTTAAGACAATACCCAAATGTTAAATCAAAACACATAATTGTTTCTGACCCAGAAAGTAATGTTGCATTAATAGTTGGTGATAATGATGTTTATCAAGGTTGAATTAAAGTAACAGTTAAAAAATTAGAAAATTAAAAAAATTAAAATTAGAATTCATGAATTTGAATTATATGATTATCAAGTAAATACTTTATTAGATATTGTAAGAGAAATGTTAAAAGCAAATAAAGGAGAATAGAAATGGAAACAAATAATTATACATTAACAAAAATAATACGCTCTTCAATAAGTCCTTTAAGTGCAATGATTGGTACAAGTGCTTATTATGGTCAAGTAATAAGTAATCCAGTATTAGGTTCAATTAATAGTTTATTATTTTGTAAAAAATTAGGTTTAGATATATGAAATTTAAATCAAAGACCAAATACTAAAACTAAATGCTGAGTTATACTTGTAAGTGCAAGTAAATAAAATTGCAAAAAATTCTCATATAAAAATTTCATAATGCTAAATTTAGTTTAGAAAAAAGTAAGGAGTTTTTATATGAGTTATAAACATCTTGGCATAGATGAAAGGATTTATATTGAGAATCAATTGAAATTTAAATTTAAAATTAGTGAAATAGCTAAAAATCTTAATCGAAGTATTAGTACTATTATTCGAGAAATTAATAGAAATAAAGATAATAATCATTATTTTTCATTAATTGCACAAAATAAAGCTGAAAATCGAAAACAATCACATATTAGTTTTCATAAGTTTAAAAATAAGAATTTAGTAAAATATGTACAACAAAAATTACTATTAGGTTGATCACCTGAACAAATTTATGGCAGAATTAAAAATTTTCATAAAGAGTGAGTTATTAGTTTTAAAACAATTTATACTTGAATTTATTTTGGAATGCTTGATAAAGTTACTAGTAAAAATTTAAGAAGAAAAGGTAAAAAACGAAAATCTAAAGAAAATCGTGGCAAGTTTAATGGTAAATCAATTAAAGAACGAGATATAAATGTTAATGATCGTATAACACTTGGTCATTGAGAAGGAGATACTATAGTATCATCACGAGGTAAAAGCAAATCATGTTTAATAACTTTAGTTGAAAGAGTATCACGATTTACTTTAGCAATATTAGTTAAAAACAGAACTACTAAAGTTATTAATAAAAATGTTAGTTATTATTTATCAATTCTTCCTAAAAACATTGTTAAAACTATTACTTTTGATCGTGGCAAAGAATTTTCAAATTGACAACAACTTGAAAAAAATTTAGATATAAAAATTTATTTTGCCAATCCATATTCACCTTGACAAAGAGGTACTAATGAAAATACTAATGGTTTAATTAGAGAAAAATTTCCTAAAAAATTTATTTTTTCAAAAACTAATAAAAATGAAGTTCATAAATTTATATTGTCTTTAAACCAAAGACCAAGAAAAATACTAAATTATCTTTCACCAATCGAATATTTGGATAGAAAAATAATTTAGTTGCACTTACCTTTACAATTTAGCAAATTAATTAATAGTTCTAAAAAAATTTTATTAGGTTTAGGAACAATTGGTTTAGCAAATTATAGTAAATGAACAGAAAATAATATTAATCCTATTATTCCAACAACACCAATGCCAATAACTACTACAACTACAACTGAGGGTCCTCCATGATTATTATTAAATAAACAAGAACATCAGTCATTAATGGATTGAGATACTTATATTTCATTAAATGCTTATGGTATTTCAAATTTATTAGGTATTAACTGAGTTAATACCTAATAAATTTGAAGCGATAAGAAAGATTTGTAATATGGCTACTGGTGGATGTTTAATATCAAGTGGTGTTGCAATGGGAATTAATAATGATTTTAATAATGCTTATGCAGTACCTACTATTATTGCTGGTGCAAGTGAAATAATCAATAATTTACTACCTATGGAAACAACACATCATAATCAAGAAATGCAAGAAACATCATTTAATGATGAAACTACAAGATTAATTAATGATAATAGATTTACTATTAATAGTGAAACAACTAGTCAATACGGTAGTGATAATATGAGCGAAGTACCATTAAATAATGATAATGCTTCATTAAATTGAGATTATAATCACATGAGTTTATAAAGGAGGTGAATAATTTATGAATAAAGAAAAAATAATTGAATATTATAATCAGGAAATAAAAACATATAAAGAAAGAATAGAAGAATTCAATAAAGAAATATCTGTATTAGTAGAAATTATAAGTAATTCACAATCAATGATTGAAAGAATTAATGGTGGTCAATTTGATGAATAATTAAAAATAAACAATTGAAAGGAAAATATTCAGATGAAAGAATTTTTACATGAATTAATAATTATTGGAACAAGTGTTGGAACATTAATTTGCAGAGAAATTATTGTTTTATTAAAAAGATTTATCACAACTCCAAAACATGTTAGAGCAAATAACAAAATTATAAAACATCAAAAAAAATTAGCAAAATTAAATGAAAAAATTAATAAAGAAAATAAATAATAAAGGGTGATGTAAATGTTAGAAAATGAAGATAATGTTCAACAAACAACTGAACCTTTAACTGAAAATAATGCTCAACAAGAAATAGAAAATAAAGTTAATGAAGCAGAAAATAAGTTAAATAAACTTAATCAAGAAATTAAAGAAAAAGAAATAATTAATATATTTAAAAAATATCAAGTTAAAACTGAATTTTATGATTTTTTAAAATTTAAAACTAATAATTTAGAAAATTCAAAAATTGAAGAAACTATTAAAAAAATTATTAAAGAACAACCAGTATTTAAAGAAATAATTAATACAGGTGGTAAACAACAAACAATAATAACAAATCAACAAAATTCAATAAAAAGTACATTATTGGATTATAAAAAAAATAATAATTTATAACAGAAAGGAAATCAAAAAATGGCAATACAATTCAATAAAAATTTAGATAATACCGAAAAATTAGTAGAAGCACCAGAGTTTATAGAATTTTATAAACAATCAAATTCACCATGAGCAAGTTTTTTTCCTATCGAAATGGTTAATTCAACAAAAATTGAATTTATAGTTAAAAAACCAAAAAATTTAGAAATTAAAGTATTAAAATGAAATGATAAAAGCAAAGGATTAGATGTTAGTTATGCTGAAACTGTTAAAATTTTAAAAGAAATTAAAGAAGAAGCGGTTGCGGGTGAAATAATTGCTAATGTTGATTTAAATGCTGAAAATGGACAAAATTTATTAAATACAATGCAATATGAAGTTGCTAATGACTTAGCAGATTATTTAGCAAATAATGATACAAATGTAATTGCAAAATATGCAACTAAAATAGATATTACTGATAAAACACCATTAGGATATTTAAAATCAATGTTAGATGCTTGAAATACTTTATTTCAACTAAGAAATAGTAATAATTGTCGTTTTTTTATTACTAATAATCTTTATGATACTATTGTTTATTTAGCCAATAATAAAGGTCTAATTACTGATAATCAAATTGCTCAACAATTAAGATTAAATGGAAATGATTTATACATCAAAGGTGTACTATGTCAAATTGTAATGGATGATTATATGACATTTACTGATAATAATGAAACTAAAATTATGTCTTTTGTTTTAGCAACACCAAGAGCAATGAAAAGATATATGTTACAAAATACAGTTGTATATGTTCAAGATATTGCTGATGGTAAAGTTGGAAGAAGATATTTAGTTGGTGGAGAAGTAACTGGTGAATCAATACCCTATATAACAGATGAAGAAACAACTTCACGCTGAATGTTATGTGCAATTGTTAATAATGATAAAAATGATTTAAAAACTAAAATTACAAGTTTAACAACTGATATTACTGCAAATGTTAATAACAATAATAGTGAATTAAATACACAAATAAAAAGTACTAATGAACTTAAATCATTAAATCCTAATTTAACAAATCCAACTATTAAATATTTTAGTGATGCACAAGGAAAAACTAATGTAAGTAATCAAAAACAAAAAGCAGGTGACTTATATATAACCATTACTGCTAATGTTAATGACTTAAATTATAAAGGAACAACAAATCCAATTAAAATAACTCTTAAATAAAGGAAATTAATATTATGCCAATCGGTACAACTAGTACAGCAATACTTTTAAACATAAATAAACCAAAACATACTAGAACAAGTAACCAACAAGAAAACAAAAGTTTTTGATGAGAAATTTTAGAAATGATTGGTGTACAAGTTATAGCAGTAGCACTTGCTCCTTTTACTGGTGGATTAAGTGAAAGTGTAGCCCTTGGATTAGGTGCAAGTGATTTAATTGCTAGTATTAGTGCTGTTGGTGTAGAATTTTTAACTGATTTTACTATTAATCAAGTTTATGATTATTTAAAAGGAAATGTAACACCATTAAATACTTTTTTTAATATATTACCAGCATTTGCTGGACTTAATAAAATTAGTCGTGGTTATCGTACAACTAAATTTATTAAGTTAGCACAAAAAACTAAAACATTAGAACAAGTTGGTATTAAAGAAGCAAAAAACTTACAAGAAATTATTAGTCAAGTAAGTGGAAAAGAAATTTTAACAGATAAAATTATTGGTAATAAACGTTATTTAATGAAGTATAGTTTTACTCCTAATCGTGAAACAGTATTACGAGATTTAGGATATGTTGCTGAAAGACAATATAAGAATAATTTTCAAAAACTAGAAACAGAAAAATTAATGGAACACTTATTATTACAAAATACATTAATAAAACTAAGTCCACAATTAACTCCTAAATTTAAAATTAAAGATATTGAAAAAGCAAATAACTTTTTTAAAAAATTTAATACTGATTTAAAAGAAGTATTAAAAATGAATCAACATGATTGATTAAATTTAGTTCATACAATACATACAGAAAATAGATATGGAAAAACTTTAATTTTAGATTTACAAAAAATTCGTGCTAATGCTATTAAATTTAATTTTAAAAATAATGTTATTCATCAACTTGTTTTAAAAGCAAATCAAACTTTTAAATATTTTGATATTAAATTTTATTTAAAAAAAGGTTTAAATAAATTTTGAAAAGATACACCATATTTTGAAAAAATACGAGAAAGTATATATAAATTACAAGAAAAATTTGAAAAGTTAGAAAAACAAGTATTTGAAAAAATTCAGAAATTAAAAGAAAAAGCAACTGATTTATTTACTAGTGCAGAAAAAAGAGCAATTAAACACGCACAATTAATTCCATTAAATTCACCAGTATTTATGGGTTGTAAAATTCAACCTTTGTCATTAGATAAATGTGCAATTACTATTTATCATTGTAATCCTAAGTATAAACCAATTACAGTTGTTGATAGTATTCTTAAAGCAAAAACTTTTGTTACTCAAATACATCCATTTCATTGATATCGTTGATATAGTGGTTGATACATTGGTTATGGAGTTAATCATAATAAATGATTAAAAGCAATAGCATTTGCTCCACCAGTGGTACAACAAGTAATTAGAGATAGTTTTAAAGTATATAGAGAAATATTTAGAACTATTAGAACTTATCATAAAGTAGTAAATATTATTAATAATCCTATTGAAAATATTAACAAATCATTTAAAAATGTTGGTTTAAAATTTAGTGTTAATACTTTATTTGGTACTGGATTATTACATCATTTAGAAAAATTTGCATATAGTCAAGTTGTAACAAAAAGTAAGAAAAATTTAAAAAAAGGTAAAAATAAAATACAAAAAGAAATTGAACATATAACACATAAAAAAACAAAAAAACATACTCATCATTATAAACAAGCATTTTTTAAGGAATGATAAATTATGATTAATAAACTTTGAACTGATGTCAGTCTTGAAAATTATAATAACTGATATCCATTAACTGGAAAAATTACAGAAACGCCACAGCAATATATACAAACATGACCAAATGCTAATGATTGATTTAAAACATTTGCTATTCGTGCTCAAAATGATATTAATGCTTATCTTAATTTTATTTTATCTAAATTTCCTTTTGATAGTTTTAAAGATGAATTAATTAAAGAAACATTAAGAGATATGGTTTATGTAATGGTAGAACATTGAGTATTTAATCGTACACCAATTGAATTTAATGTTGATGCTACTATTCAATTTAATAATGGTAATCAATTTAGTGCAAGTAGTATTCCTACAATTAATGTTTGAGATTTAGCACCTAGTAGAATGAAAATATGGGCAAGACTAACAGAATTAAAACAAATATTTTCAAGTTATAATGATGATGAAATAGATGTTGAAAAAATTGACTTAAAAGCATTTTATACTAGAAATCAAGTTGATGAATTAATTGAACAACAAAAAGAATTTACATTATTAAAACAAATTAAATTATATGATGATTTAGTTGATGATAATGAAAATGAAATATATAGAGGTCCTGTTAGTAAATTTATTAATAAAGGTTATGTTGCAACTGATTATGATAAAGAAACTGAAACAATGATTTTAGATTGACCTGATGAAATTGGTACATTACCCCCCGAAGCATTACAAAATAATCCACAAATTGGTGATTATACACATGCACCAACTTGTGATTTTTCTGCTAAACAACAAAAACGAATTACTACTAATGAAAATGAAATTACCAAATTAAATACTGAATTAATTAAAGCAAATGAAAATATTAATGATGTTAAAAATAATTGATTTAATATTGAAACTAGTCCTTTATGAAAAAAAGTTGAAAATAATAATATAGAAATATTTAAATGATATTTTATTAAAATCAGTTATCAATATTTAACAGAAAATAACTTTATGAAATTTTATAAAGTAATTAAAATTTATTTAAATAATGTTTTTAATGAATTTGAATTGCTAAATGTTGATTCCATGACGTATAGTGAACAAATCCAAAATAAAAGAATTTTAAATACCGGAACGATTTACTATGACAATAGAAATAAAAAATTTAGGGGTGATGGTAATTCCTATCCTGAACATGGAAAAATTAATTTAATTGGTGATATAGAAGAAATATATCAATATCAAGGAATAGATACACCAACTGAATTTATAACAGAAGAAAGTACTGAACATGATTATTACACAAAACTAGAAACTAATAATTTATTAGATAAAAAGCAAAATATCAATGATGATGCTTTACAAACAGTTTCTAAACAAATCGTTCCTGCAATTAATGAAATCAATAATAAAATTCCTAATTTATCTGATTATTATAAAAAAGAAGAAGTAGATAAAAAATTAGACAATAAAATGGATAAAGACCAATTCAAATATGCTTTTTCTATAAATACTATTGGTACTGAAATTCCTAATTTAGAAACTACTGATAAAACTGTTGCTGGTGCTATTAATGAATTAAAAGAAAAAATAAAAGATAAAAAATTTTCAAATGATTATTTTAAATATAATACTGAAACAAATGAAATTGCATTAAATGATGAAGAAAATTCATTACTTTGTAAAGATTTATTAGAAAATAATGAATATAAATTATTAAAAACTCAAAATAAAAAATTATTACAAGCCATTAATGAAATATTAGAAAAACAACCACAACCCAGTCCAAGTGGTTCAAATTGAAAAGAAGTAGGTAAAGTCGTAGTAGATAAAAATAATATTACACATATAGAATATATATTTAAAGATAAAACACATTATAGAATATATTATAGTTTTGGTGATTATACTAGTAAAGAAAATAATAAAAATTATAGTTGACAAATAATTAATTTTTATTATCAATTAGATACAAATGTTTTAAAAAGTAGTTTATGAATATCAAATAATAATGTTAATGCGGATACTGAAATTAATATTTATAATAATAGAATAATGTGGGGTATGGGTAGAGATTATATTTTTAAAAAATTAGAAGAATTACAGGAATAATATTATGTTTTTTAAAATTATAAAAATTATTTTAGGTTTAATTGGAGTAATTCTATCATCTGCAACTGCTGGCTTAATTATATTTATTATTGTCAAAATTATATTAAAAATTAATCAAATATTTTAAAGAAAGGTGGTAAATATTATGTTAGGTAGATTTTTTAGAAGAGATAAAACAAATACTAGTGATAATCAAAATGAAAAAGTAAAATTTTTAACTAATAAACACAAAAGTACGCATGCTTCAATTTTAAATTATTTTGGTTTTAATGATTTTAATCATGAGACATATTTTACTGATTTTGTGGCAGAAAATAATGCTAATTTATATAATGCTCCATTAGAAATAAATAATGAAACTATTAAACAATACTTAATTCAACAAGAATTTTACAGAAAAAATTGAAATTCTATTTTTAAATTAAGTAAATTAGGAATTAGTGGTTATTTAATTTATATTGCTAATGATGACTTATATTTTCAAGTAGTAGATATTCAACAAAGAGTTTATGATATTACTGGTAAATTAATTCAATGTACTATTTTTTATGATAGTTATAAACAAAATGCGCAAACTGTAAGATTATTTGAAGTTTATACGTTAAACAATGAACAAGTAACAATTAATCGTGCAATTTATAGTATTAATGATAATAAAAAACAATTTCCATTAGATTTTAAATCATTCATTAATAACCCTAATTTAGCACAAGAACAAACACTAAATATTAAGTATATACCAATAGCAATTATGCGAAATAAAGCAAATGAATTAGCAGATTGTGATAAAGTAATGGATAAAATTAAAGCATTAGATGTTATTTATGAACAAATTGTTTTAGATACTATTTTAAACTCACCAAAGTTTATTTTTAGTCAAACTTATGGTAATGTTCAATCAAGATTAGAAGAAGCAGTAAGAACATTAGTTACTAAAAACTACATATTTAAAAGTGGTGGAGATAATAATGAACAAAACGAAAATATCAATATGACAAATAGTAATTTTAAAGGTAAAAATTTAACTGATATATATGATTGAAATGTTAATGAAATATTTAAACGTTGTGGTATTCATATACCAAGTCAAAAGAAATCAGCACAACAATCAGTTCCCGAAAGTACAGCAGTAAATATTTCAACTATTAATTATATTGAACAAAAATTATGACAATTTAATATTGATATTCTTAAATTTATTCAAATATTAGTACGTTTAGATAAAGACTTATTAAATAGTAAAACATTTAATATTAATGATGAACAAGAAATTAATAATTTAACAGTTAAGTTAAAATTATTTAATCCAGAAAATAACCAATTAATAGGAGAGAACAATGGAAAACAACAACAAACCACAAACGAAGTTTCCACAGAAACAAACTAAACTTAATCAAGCAGAAGTAGAAAATGATTATTTAATTGATAATATTCCTTATGACTTTACTAATATGATGCGCGCTACTAGTGACCCAGATATTAATAGAGCATATGATGAATTTAAACTAAGAACTTTATATATTTATGAAATTGAACGTTTATTTAAAAATAATGAAAATAATAGTTTAAGATTTTCAGCAAATACTATTAAAATAGGTTTTATTGATATTGAAAAAGTATTAAAAACTACTGCTGTTGAAACATCAGACTTTACTATGCAATTAAATCAAAGAGCAAGTACTAATATTAATGATAATACTATTGAATATAGTATGACTGATATTAAAAATTTAATATTTCAAGAAATAAATTTATTAAATCAATTTAAATTGTATGCTGTGTCTATTAATGAACCATTAACTGAAAATAATATTGATAATTTATATATTATTAATAATTATTCACAACCTTATCAAAACCCAAAAACAAGAAGTACTAAAAGTATTACTATTATTAAAATTAAAGATTTTAAAACAAGAGATGGTTATCCAATCATTATTAAATTACAAAAACCATTAGATAAAGATACAAAAGTTATTGGTTTAAAAATTAAAGCCCCTAGAAGCATGATTTTTGGCAATATAAAGGTACTTGGTGAAGTTGATAATATGGAAGTATACCCAAAGTTATTTGTTAAAGATAAGATAGCATTTCCGCTATTATCAATGCCTATTGAAACTCAACCAAAAGTTAGAATATTACAACAATGATTTAGTGAACAAATCTTACCTTGAAATTTAGCAAAACAATTTATTGGACAAGAAAAATCAGTTTTAGATTTAATTAAAATTAGTAGTGGTTCTGTAACAAGAAGAGAAGTTATTAAAAATGCAAGAGTAACTCATGCTTGATTAGGATATGAGTTTAGTAATGTTTTAGGTGGTAAATGACCATTAAAAAGTCAAAAAGAATTAAAGGATAAAGAAGTTTGAGATTTTGTGGGTGAAAGTCAATTTTATCAATATGTTGTAACTAATAATAGATTTGATGACATTGAAATTGAAATTAAAGATGCACCAACTAATGATAGTTTACAACAATTATTATTAGATATGCTAAGTTACACATATAACTACAATAGAAATTTTGATGGTGCTACCTATAAAGATAATGGTAAACCGGATAATAAAATTGCAAAGTTAAAAGAAAAATTTGAAGGACAAAAACCTGATGATGTTATTACTAATTTATTTAAACAATGAAAATTAGATTATCCAGATTATATTAATTTAGAACAAGTTAACATTTTTAAACAAATATTTATTATGTTATCAAATAATATTTATTCTAGTATGTCTATTAATAAAGGTTTAAATGATGATAATAAAATTTTGTTACCATACTATTTTGAATTAAAATCAAGTCCAATACATCCTAGTGAAAATGATACTTGACAATTTAAAGACGTAAAAGTTATATTAAAATCTGCATATTTTGATTTTATAGATATAAATAATATTAAATTAAAAAATAATGATATTAGTCAAAATGAATTATTTAAACTTGATGATAATCAATTTAATTGATTATCTATTACAAACGAATTAGAAAGTAATAATATACCTTCATTAATTCCTGCTGACTGAACATTAGGTAATGGTGAATATGGAAAATACTTTACAAGAGCAATTATTGATAAAAGTAAAATTAAAAATGCTTTAAATTTATACGGTTCAAATAAATCTCAATTATTTTCTAAATTAGAATTTTATAAAGAAATTGCACAAATTGATAATACTAGTGAATTTGAATTACAAATAGAAAATCCGATTAATAATTTAAATCGGATTGAAATTAGCGGTATATTTGGTGCTGGTAATTATGATTTTATTTTAATTACTGATAAACAAGAAATAAACTTACAAAATATTAATTTATTTGATAAATATAATGAAAATATTTCTTATATAAATTTAGAAATTTAATTATCAAAATATCCTTCAGGATAAACACCATCCCATTTTATGTCATCACTATTTTCTGGTCTAATGTCAAAATGTAATTCTATTTTATGTTTATCATTTGTTTTATGTGACCATATAGTTGTTCCAGCCCCCCCAGTAAACATTATACTGATGTCCTAAATAATATTGTAAATCATTAGTTTTATGATGTGATATTGAACCAATTATTAAACCAGTTACTCCACTTACTGCACCAGTTAGTGCTAATGCTAATGTTATTTTACTTAAATTTGTTTTTATTCATGTTTTCATATTAAATTACTCCTTTTTTCCTTGATTTTATTTATAAATTGTACTATTTTTGATTATTTTTACAAGTATGCTTTTAAATGCAAAATAACGCCTAAATTAAAGTCGTTTATTTTGTGATACCTATACTATTAACTATATTTAAATTGTTTATTATATGGCAAATGTGAAGATGCTTTTTTTCACAGTAGCATTATTTTTACCCCTAATTACATTTTTATATGGATACAGTACATAAAATAAAGCATCATATGGGTCTTGGTACATATTTTTGTCTGGAATGTTAGTTTTGGTTTGGTCATAACGTAATTCTTCTAAACATTGAGTAGTCTTTGGTAAATCATTTTTATTTGCATAAAAGTTTCCATAACTCATAATGTTTCTCATTCAAACTACTCTATTAGTTAATCCTGCTTCTTGATTTAAATTTGAAGCATGTTTAATAGCAGTTTGTGTGATTAAAATAGTATTATGTTCATCTATTAATTTTTGATTTAATCAATCAATGGCAGTTCGTGCTTTATCATCATAAAAATAAATTGCTTGTTCAAAATTTTCAAAATTATCAATTAATCCTAAAATTTCATTAACATAAGCATTAATTTTTTCATTTTCATTTATAAAATGATTTGGAGTAACTACTAATTCACAAATAATATAAGCATCATAATAACCAGTATTATTATATTCTTTAAAACCCACTACTATAAATACAGTATGGTCTTTATGACCAGTTGCTCAATCCACACCAACTGAATAAAAATCAAATTTATACATATCTTTTTTTGAATTATAAAATTCTTTTAAATCATATGGTTGTCAGCACTTTACAGTTTTTTGAAATGGGAAAATTGTTGCATCACTATCTAAAAATTCAAAACCATAAAAAACAGTATTAAATTCATCAGGATTACTTTTTTTCATTTCTAATAATGTTCTTTTTTGAATATCTGGTAATTTATTTCAAAATGGTTGAATAGTAAATCTTAAAACAAATAAACCTAAACCACTAAACATATCTTGATTTTCATAATAAATTTTGCCATTTTTTTTAAGATTTTCCATCACTTTATCATTTAATGGTAAAAATGGCGTACAGTATTTTAAATAAAATGGATGATATTTATCATAAGGATTACATGTAAAAGTAATAAAGAAACTTTTATAAAAAAAGCGAGTAATCTTTTTTCCAAAATTAGGACTATATATATTTTTATCAATAAACGTTCAACTTCATTCTTTAATAGGTTCTTTTGATACTTTAATACGATTACTTCTAAACATAGAGTTTTGTAAACGTTCATATCGATATGTTAATTGCTTTTCAGTTAATGTTTCTTTTTCTTCTGCCATAATAATTTCATCTGTTCTTGAACCTAAAAAACTTGAACCACCTGCTTCTTTTCCAAAAATCTTATTACCATTAGTATAACCAATAAAGTCAATTTGTTGATTATTAGGAAAAATAATACAACCACCATCCTTAGTTATTTTTCATTTAATACCATGTGGATTATTAGGTAATAAATTAATATTATATTCATCTAATAAAACTTGACAAACATTCATTAAAGCGCCAATTGTAGTTTCATTATGAGTATTTTCATAGCGTCTTACTTCTTGAACACTACTATCACTAAAATTACAACATATAAATAAATCAAATGCTAAGCAGTTTCATGTTTTTCTTGTTCCACGTGCTGTTGGTATAAAACGATAAAAACAATTAGTAGTAAAATATTCTGCTCATTCATCACCAACAAATGCTTTAAAAATATCTCAACTAAAACCATAATTATTATCACTAAAATTAAGATTATATTTTTTATTCAGTTGTGCATAACTACTAATAAAAGCCATATTTTACTCCCTAATTTTTATAAACAATACAATTAAATTATTAACAAACAAAATTTTGAAAGGAACATTAAAAATGTTAAAACTACCATTCGTAAATCATTTTGATTGAGACAAACACTATTTTAATCAAGATGAATTAAATTTACAACAAACAGAAGAATTATTTAAAGAAATAGATGATTATTTATGAAGTACATGTAATAAATCTGAATATAAATCATATAGATTTAGAAAAAGAAAATTAAAAACAAAAAAAGGTTTATTAAATTATAAACGACGTATTTGTATACATTATAACCCAAAAACACAAAAAAAGGAATTTGTTTCATTGCTAGATAACTATCTTGGTGTTAAAAAGTATAGTAAATTAGCACCAGATGTTATTAAACAAATTTTAAAATATTTTGCTGATGATAAAAAGTATCGTGATGTTTGTGATACTTTTATTGAAGATTTAATAAGTAATAGTACAGTTTGCAGAACATATCAAAAATTTGAATTACCAAAAGTTAATATTCCTAAAATAGTATTACAACCAAATCAAACTTTATATATAAATATTGATGATGGTCATAGAAAATTTAAGTTTAATGAAAAACACAATACTAAAAATTGTAAAAAATGTTCTATGAGATTAATAGTATTTTGTACTGGTAAAAAGAAAAATGGAAAATTAATTAATAAAAGAGCGGCATGTAAAATAAGAGTATCAAAAACAGAAATTGGTGCTGAAAAAACTGCAAAATTAATTGAAAAATATGGTAATTTATTTTTTGAAAATTTTGAACAAGCAAATTTAGTAGTTTGTGGAGATAGCGCAAAATGAATTAGAAAAACTGCTACAATTTTAAATGCTAAATTTATTTTAGATAAATTCCATGCTTTTCATGTTTTATTTCTTGGTATAATGGCTGGAAGAAGAAAAAATAAAATTGCTAAATTACACTATCAAAATGCAATAAATTTATTTGAAAAAGGTCAATATTATGAATTAATTGATTTTTTACAATCATTAACTTTGCAATATAAAAAATTAAAAGTTGGTTATTTTATTAATGCAAAAGATGGTGTATTAAACCAAGCACTAGTTGAAAATATTGGTTGCTTTACTGAAACAAATATTAAACAAATTTTAAAGCATATGATTGGTGATAGAACCTATAACATTGATATGTATACAAAAATGGTTAATTTTAAATGCTATCAAATAAATACAGTAATACAATTATTATAATTAAAAATCCCTAAATTAGGGATTTGCCTAAGAGACCACGTACTTTACATACGCTTAGTAATCATAACGGTATACGGTTTATCTTAAAGGACTTTATTACATTATAACATATTAAAAACTTATTAAAATTAATTTTAATAAGAATTTTTGAGTTATAAAATTAAGTATTATTATTGACTAATATTTTTCAAGTGTTAAGATTAACATACAATTGCATATTGAAGTCAAAATTATTCTCGTCTAAACCTATAATTTAAAGACAAATTTGAATATTATTGACAACATCGGTACGCTCCCACTTTGGGAGCGTGTCGAAGATGTCGATAACAACTCATTTCCCTTAAATAGCTCCTTTCTTTTTTAAACCCTTGAATTAAAAATAAATGACAAAAGACGAGAATAAAATTCTTGTCTTTTTTTTGTAATTGTAAAATTTTAAAATTTTTAATAACCATCTTTAACGCTATTATCAACACGTGTTAGGGAACTAAAAAAGTGAACTACAACACAGTTGTTAAAAATAGTAGCTAGCATGTGGACTTGCATGGATAAATAAAAAGTGGAGTGATACCTAATAAAATATACTAACCAGAAATGGTAATTCTTGGGGTGGGAGCGAATTGGAAACTAGTATATATAGACCTGTTGTAGGGACCTATTGTATTAATTCTATTCTTTATTTAACCAACCTTGCCACCCCCCAGTGAGCAAGTGTTGGTTTTATTTTTTATTTTTTTTGAAAATTTTTTTGGGCGAGAAAATAAATTTCAAACTTGTAAAAAAAATTGAGCGGTGCCGGTTCAATTAAAATATTAATTTATTAAACATAAATTAAATAAATATTGAATCGAATGCCTCAATGTTTTTTAAAATTTCACAATTTATTTTTGAGCCCAGTTTTCATGGAATGAATAAAACGAATAGTAGTAGTATTAATAATCTAAACATCAAAATATATGTTCTTTATGCTAGAAGCAACAGAACATATTAGGAAAGGATTATTATGCAAATAGAATTTAAAAAAGAACAAATTGTTAAAGATAAACCACAATCTATTCTTATTGATTATGGTGAATATAAATTACAATGTCCAAAATGAATGGTTAAAAATAATAGTTTTATTGCTGATGATAAATATACATATTGAGTTTTTAATTTAGAAAATATTAAAAGAGAATTAAGTGGTAATGAATTAATAAAATTATTAGAACCATATATTAAAGACCAAAAAATAACTGTTAATAAACCAACTGCTCCAAAAGAATATTATCTTAATGATATAAAACTTGAACCATTAACATTTTATGAACAGCATAATAGTTGATTTATGGGTGAAATAACAGATAACAAAACAAACATTACTAATCCTTGTTTTAAATATAACATTACGTGAGAAGAAAATAGAAAAGGCTTTAAAATAAATAATCCATATAAACATGATGATTTACCAATTAATTATATAGTTACTTCTTATAAGGAAATTTCAATTCATAATGAAAAAGTATTTTTGTTGAACATGTAAACAAAATAAATTAGATTATTTATTCTTTAATACTAATGATATAAAAACAAGAAAATATTTTTTAAGAGATAAAAATAGTAAAGCGATTTATTATGACTGTATTTTAAATATTAGGTTAAGTAGGAGGTATAAATATGGATAAAGAATATTTAACTAAAAGAGGAACGATTTGCATACCAGACAGTGATGATATTGAATTTAAAATAGTACTAATTAAACTGATTGATGATTTAAAAAAAGATAATTTAGTTTGTGGTCATAAAGAATTTATTGAAGAATGTAAATATTGTTGATGTAATTGTGATTTAGAAATTATTAAAACAGTTATTAGAGGTTAACTTAATTAATGCAATATGATTTAATTATTGGAATTGACCCCGCTGGAATTGGTAATAATGGAATTGTTATATATTCAAATGAAACTAATAATATTGTTTTTAATGAAACATTCAATACATTAACTGTTTTATGAACTAAAAATATGTATAAAGAAAAATTTCAATTAATTAAAGAAAAATTTATTGATAAAAAAATATTAGTTATTGTAGAAAATTTCTTTTTAAATTCAAAACAATTACTAACTAATCCATTATCAACGCCTAAAATCATTGGTGCATTAATGGTATTAGTTCAAGATGTTTTCAACTGAGATTATCTAGAAAACCAACCAAAAAATAAAAATAAAATAACAAATTATAAAGGAAATATAAAATTAACAAAACATGAACAAGATGCTTATAAGCATATTCAATATTATTTAAAAAATCATAAAAAAATATTAATTTTTGATAATTATTTAAGGAAATTATAAACATGAAAGATAAAGCAAATTATGTCAAATTAACAGTAAAACTAAGTAATACTATTGAAGCAAAATATTACGAAAAAGGTAATAAAGAATTATATTATAGTGTTAGAGGTCAATGAAATGGATTAAACTATGTTACTTTAATTTTTAACAACCCAAAATTTTATAGACGCTGTATTTTATTAAACAAAAACGATGAAATTATAGTAACTGGTCAAATTTTTAATACTTTAAATATTCCTAAAAATCGTGCATTTTGTTCAATAAATGTTAAATGATTTAAAAAATGAAAAGAGTAAAAAAATGATATTATGAAAAATTTTATTAATAGTACCAATATTAATAACAAGCATAACACTAATAATATTTTTAATATTTATTATTAAAGAATTAAAAAATGAATATAAAGTATTAAAAATATTAAGTGAAATTGCTAATCAAATTAAAAATAAGGAGAATAATTAATGATAATATTACCTACTTTGTTTGAAAATAAAGATGAAATTGAAATATTATCACCATTTCCAAAAGCAATTCATACAAGTAATGATATTAGAACAATTATTTTAAGACAATACCCAAATGTTAAATCAAAACACATAATTGTTTCTGACCCAGAAAGTAATGTTGCATTAATAGTTGGTGATAATGATGTTTATCAAGGTTGAATTAAAGTAACAGTTAAAAAATTAGAAAATTAAAAAAATTAAAATTAGAATTCATGAATTTGAATTATATGATTATCAAGTAAATACTTTATTAGATATTGTAAGAGAAATGTTAAAAGCAAATAAAGGAGAATAGAAATGGAAACAAATAATTATACATTAACAAAAATAATACGCTCTTCAATAAGTCCTTTAAGTGCAATGATTGGTACAAGTGCTTATTATGGTCAAGTAATAAGTAATCCAGTATTAGGTTCAATTAATAGTTTATTATTTTGTAAAAAATTAGGTTTAGATATATGAAATTTAAATCAAAGACCAAATACTAAAACTAAATGCTGAGTTATACTTGTAAGTGCAAGTAAATAAAATTGCAAAAAATTCTCATATAAAAATTTCATAATGCTAAATTTAGTTTAGAAAAAAGTAAGGAGTTTTTATATGAGTTATAAACATCTTGGCATAGATGAAAGGATTTATATTGAGAATCAATTGAAATTTAAATTTAAAATTAGTGAAATAGCTAAAAATCTTAATCGAAGTATTAGTACTATTATTCGAGAAATTAATAGAAATAAAGATAATAATCATTATTTTTCATTAATTGCACAAAATAAAGCTGAAAATCGAAAACAATCACATATTAGTTTTCATAAGTTTAAAAATAAGAATTTAGTAAAATATGTACAACAAAAATTACTATTAGGTTGATCACCTGAACAAATTTATGGCAGAATTAAAAATTTTCATAAAGAGTGAGTTATTAGTTTTAAAACAATTTATACTTGAATTTATTTTGGAATGCTTGATAAAGTTACTAGTAAAAATTTAAGAAGAAAAGGTAAAAAACGAAAATCTAAAGAAAATCGTGGCAAGTTTAATGGTAAATCAATTAAAGAACGAGATATAAATGTTAATGATCGTATAACACTTGGTCATTGAGAAGGAGATACTATAGTATCATCACGAGGTAAAAGCAAATCATGTTTAATAACTTTAGTTGAAAGAGTATCACGATTTACTTTAGCAATATTAGTTAAAAACAGAACTACTAAAGTTATTAATAAAAATGTTAGTTATTATTTATCAATTCTTCCTAAAAACATTGTTAAAACTATTACTTTTGATCGTGGCAAAGAATTTTCAAATTGACAACAACTTGAAAAAAATTTAGATATAAAAATTTATTTTGCCAATCCATATTCACCTTGACAAAGAGGTACTAATGAAAATACTAATGGTTTAATTAGAGAAAAATTTCCTAAAAAATTTATTTTTTCAAAAACTAATAAAAATGAAGTTCATAAATTTATATTGTCTTTAAACCAAAGACCAAGAAAAATACTAAATTATCTTTCACCAATCGAATATTTGGATAGAAAAATAATTTAGTTGCACTTACCTTTACAATTTAGCAAATTAATTAATAGTTCTAAAAAAATTTTATTAGGTTTAGGAACAATTGGTTTAGCAAATTATAGTAAATGAACAGAAAATAATATTAATCCTATTATTCCAACAACACCAATGCCAATAACTACTACAACTACAACTGAGGGTCCTCCATGATTATTATTAAATAAACAAGAACATCAGTCATTAATGGATTGAGATACTTATATTTCATTAAATGCTTATGGTATTTCAAATTTATTAGGTATTAACTGAGTTAATACCTAATAAATTTGAAGCGATAAGAAAGATTTGTAATATGGCTACTGGTGGATGTTTAATATCAAGTGGTGTTGCAATGGGAATTAATAATGATTTTAATAATGCTTATGCAGTACCTACTATTATTGCTGGTGCAAGTGAAATAATCAATAATTTACTACCTATGGAAACAACACATCATAATCAAGAAATGCAAGAAACATCATTTAATGATGAAACTACAAGATTAATTAATGATAATAGATTTACTATTAATAGTGAAACAACTAGTCAATACGGTAGTGATAATATGAGCGAAGTACCATTAAATAATGATAATGCTTCATTAAATTGAGATTATAATCACATGAGTTTATAAAGGAGGTGAATAATTTATGAATAAAGAAAAAATAATTGAATATTATAATCAGGAAATAAAAACATATAAAGAAAGAATAGAAGAATTCAATAAAGAAATATCTGTATTAGTAGAAATTATAAGTAATTCACAATCAATGATTGAAAGAATTAATGGTGGTCAATTTGATGAATAATTAAAAATAAACAATTGAAAGGAAAATATTCAGATGAAAGAATTTTTACATGAATTAATAATTATTGGAACAAGTGTTGGAACATTAATTTGCAGAGAAATTATTGTTTTATTAAAAAGATTTATCACAACTCCAAAACATGTTAGAGCAAATAACAAAATTATAAAACATCAAAAAAAATTAGCAAAATTAAATGAAAAAATTAATAAAGAAAATAAATAATAAAGGGTGATGTAAATGTTAGAAAATGAAGATAATGTTCAACAAACAACTGAACCTTTAACTGAAAATAATGCTCAACAAGAAATAGAAAATAAAGTTAATGAAGCAGAAAATAAGTTAAATAAACTTAATCAAGAAATTAAAGAAAAAGAAATAATTAATATATTTAAAAAATATCAAGTTAAAACTGAATTTTATGATTTTTTAAAATTTAAAACTAATAATTTAGAAAATTCAAAAATTGAAGAAACTATTAAAAAAATTATTAAAGAACAACCAGTATTTAAAGAAATAATTAATACAGGTGGTAAACAACAAACAATAATAACAAATCAACAAAATTCAATAAAAAGTACATTATTGGATTATAAAAAAAATAATAATTTATAACAGAAAGGAAATCAAAAAATGGCAATACAATTCAATAAAAATTTAGATAATACCGAAAAATTAGTAGAAGCACCAGAGTTTATAGAATTTTATAAACAATCAAATTCACCATGAGCAAGTTTTTTTCCTATCGAAATGGTTAATTCAACAAAAATTGAATTTATAGTTAAAAAACCAAAAAATTTAGAAATTAAAGTATTAAAATGAAATGATAAAAGCAAAGGATTAGATGTTAGTTATGCTGAAACTGTTAAAATTTTAAAAGAAATTAAAGAAGAAGCGGTTGCGGGTGAAATAATTGCTAATGTTGATTTAAATGCTGAAAATGGACAAAATTTATTAAATACAATGCAATATGAAGTTGCTAATGACTTAGCAGATTATTTAGCAAATAATGATACAAATGTAATTGCAAAATATGCAACTAAAATAGATATTACTGATAAAACACCATTAGGATATTTAAAATCAATGTTAGATGCTTGAAATACTTTATTTCAACTAAGAAATAGTAATAATTGTCGTTTTTTTATTACTAATAATCTTTATGATACTATTGTTTATTTAGCCAATAATAAAGGTCTAATTACTGATAATCAAATTGCTCAACAATTAAGATTAAATGGAAATGATTTATACATCAAAGGTGTACTATGTCAAATTGTAATGGATGATTATATGACATTTACTGATAATAATGAAACTAAAATTATGTCTTTTGTTTTAGCAACACCAAGAGCAATGAAAAGATATATGTTACAAAATACAGTTGTATATGTTCAAGATATTGCTGATGGTAAAGTTGGAAGAAGATATTTAGTTGGTGGAGAAGTAACTGGTGAATCAATACCCTATATAACAGATGAAGAAACAACTTCACGCTGAATGTTATGTGCAATTGTTAATAATGATAAAAATGATTTAAAAACTAAAATTACAAGTTTAACAACTGATATTACTGCAAATGTTAATAACAATAATAGTGAATTAAATACACAAATAAAAAGTACTAATGAACTTAAATCATTAAATCCTAATTTAACAAATCCAACTATTAAATATTTTAGTGATGCACAAGGAAAAACTAATGTAAGTAATCAAAAACAAAAAGCAGGTGACTTATATATAACCATTACTGCTAATGTTAATGACTTAAATTATAAAGGAACAACAAATCCAATTAAAATAACTCTTAAATAAAGGAAATTAATATTATGCCAATCGGTACAACTAGTACAGCAATACTTTTAAACATAAATAAACCAAAACATACTAGAACAAGTAACCAACAAGAAAACAAAAGTTTTTGATGAGAAATTTTAGAAATGATTGGTGTACAAGTTATAGCAGTAGCACTTGCTCCTTTTACTGGTGGATTAAGTGAAAGTGTAGCCCTTGGATTAGGTGCAAGTGATTTAATTGCTAGTATTAGTGCTGTTGGTGTAGAATTTTTAACTGATTTTACTATTAATCAAGTTTATGATTATTTAAAAGGAAATGTAACACCATTAAATACTTTTTTTAATATATTACCAGCATTTGCTGGACTTAATAAAATTAGTCGTGGTTATCGTACAACTAAATTTATTAAGTTAGCACAAAAAACTAAAACATTAGAACAAGTTGGTATTAAAGAAGCAAAAAACTTACAAGAAATTATTAGTCAAGTAAGTGGAAAAGAAATTTTAACAGATAAAATTATTGGTAATAAACGTTATTTAATGAAGTATAGTTTTACTCCTAATCGTGAAACAGTATTACGAGATTTAGGATATGTTGCTGAAAGACAATATAAGAATAATTTTCAAAAACTAGAAACAGAAAAATTAATGGAACACTTATTATTACAAAATACATTAATAAAACTAAGTCCACAATTAACTCCTAAATTTAAAATTAAAGATATTGAAAAAGCAAATAACTTTTTTAAAAAATTTAATACTGATTTAAAAGAAGTATTAAAAATGAATCAACATGATTGATTAAATTTAGTTCATACAATACATACAGAAAATAGATATGGAAAAACTTTAATTTTAGATTTACAAAAAATTCGTGCTAATGCTATTAAATTTAATTTTAAAAATAATGTTATTCATCAACTTGTTTTAAAAGCAAATCAAACTTTTAAATATTTTGATATTAAATTTTATTTAAAAAAAGGTTTAAATAAATTTTGAAAAGATACACCATATTTTGAAAAAATACGAGAAAGTATATATAAATTACAAGAAAAATTTGAAAAGTTAGAAAAACAAGTATTTGAAAAAATTCAGAAATTAAAAGAAAAAGCAACTGATTTATTTACTAGTGCAGAAAAAAGAGCAATTAAACACGCACAATTAATTCCATTAAATTCACCAGTATTTATGGGTTGTAAAATTCAACCTTTGTCATTAGATAAATGTGCAATTACTATTTATCATTGTAATCCTAAGTATAAACCAATTACAGTTGTTGATAGTATTCTTAAAGCAAAAACTTTTGTTACTCAAATACATCCATTTCATTGATATCGTTGATATAGTGGTTGATACATTGGTTATGGAGTTAATCATAATAAATGATTAAAAGCAATAGCATTTGCTCCACCAGTGGTACAACAAGTAATTAGAGATAGTTTTAAAGTATATAGAGAAATATTTAGAACTATTAGAACTTATCATAAAGTAGTAAATATTATTAATAATCCTATTGAAAATATTAACAAATCATTTAAAAATGTTGGTTTAAAATTTAGTGTTAATACTTTATTTGGTACTGGATTATTACATCATTTAGAAAAATTTGCATATAGTCAAGTTGTAACAAAAAGTAAGAAAAATTTAAAAAAAGGTAAAAATAAAATACAAAAAGAAATTGAACATATAACACATAAAAAAACAAAAAAACATACTCATCATTATAAACAAGCATTTTTTAAGGAATGATAAATTATGATTAATAAACTTTGAACTGATGTCAGTCTTGAAAATTATAATAACTGATATCCATTAACTGGAAAAATTACAGAAACGCCACAGCAATATATACAAACATGACCAAATGCTAATGATTGATTTAAAACATTTGCTATTCGTGCTCAAAATGATATTAATGCTTATCTTAATTTTATTTTATCTAAATTTCCTTTTGATAGTTTTAAAGATGAATTAATTAAAGAAACATTAAGAGATATGGTTTATGTAATGGTAGAACATTGAGTATTTAATCGTACACCAATTGAATTTAATGTTGATGCTACTATTCAATTTAATAATGGTAATCAATTTAGTGCAAGTAGTATTCCTACAATTAATGTTTGAGATTTAGCACCTAGTAGAATGAAAATATGGGCAAGACTAACAGAATTAAAACAAATATTTTCAAGTTATAATGATGATGAAATAGATGTTGAAAAAATTGACTTAAAAGCATTTTATACTAGAAATCAAGTTGATGAATTAATTGAACAACAAAAAGAATTTACATTATTAAAACAAATTAAATTATATGATGATTTAGTTGATGATAATGAAAATGAAATATATAGAGGTCCTGTTAGTAAATTTATTAATAAAGGTTATGTTGCAACTGATTATGATAAAGAAACTGAAACAATGATTTTAGATTGACCTGATGAAATTGGTACATTACCCCCCGAAGCATTACAAAATAATCCACAAATTGGTGATTATACACATGCACCAACTTGTGATTTTTCTGCTAAACAACAAAAACGAATTACTACTAATGAAAATGAAATTACCAAATTAAATACTGAATTAATTAAAGCAAATGAAAATATTAATGATGTTAAAAATAATTGATTTAAT
The DNA here is from genome assembly GCF_964020195.1 of Spiroplasma endosymbiont of Lasioglossum villosulum. NCBI lineage: Bacteria > Bacillati > Mycoplasmatota > Mollicutes > Entomoplasmatales > Spiroplasmataceae > Spiroplasma > Spiroplasma endosymbiont of Lasioglossum villosulum. The sequence continues at coordinate 1,269,769 of NZ_OZ026539.1, read as the reverse complement.
ATTGAAACTAGTCCTTTATGAAAAAAAGTTGAAAATAATAATATAGAAATATTTAAATGATATTTTATTAAAATCAGTTATCAATATTTAACAGAAAATAACTTTATGAAATTTTATAAAGTAATTAAAATTTATTTAAATAATGTTTTTAATGAATTTGAATTGCTAAATGTTGATTCCATGACGTATAGTGAACAAATCCAAAATAAAAGAATTTTAAATACCGGAACGATTTACTATGACAATAGAAATAAAAAATTTAGGGGTGATGGTAATTCCTATCCTGAACATGGAAAAATTAATTTAATTGGTGATATAGAAGAAATATATCAATATCAAGGAATAGATACACCAACTGAATTTATAACAGAAGAAAGTACTGAACATGATTATTACACAAAACTAGAAACTAATAATTTATTAGATAAAAAGCAAAATATCAATGATGATGCTTTACAAACAGTTTCTAAACAAATCGTTCCTGCAATTAATGAAATCAATAATAAAATTCCTAATTTATCTGATTATTATAAAAAAGAAGAAGTAGATAAAAAATTAGACAATAAAATGGATAAAGACCAATTCAAATATGCTTTTTCTATAAATACTATTGGTACTGAAATTCCTAATTTAGAAACTACTGATAAAACTGTTGCTGGTGCTATTAATGAATTAAAAGAAAAAATAAAAGATAAAAAATTTTCAAATGATTATTTTAAATATAATACTGAAACAAATGAAATTGCATTAAATGATGAAGAAAATTCATTACTTTGTAAAGATTTATTAGAAAATAATGAATATAAATTATTAAAAACTCAAAATAAAAAATTATTACAAGCCATTAATGAAATATTAGAAAAACAACCACAACCCAGTCCAAGTGGTTCAAATTGAAAAGAAGTAGGTAAAGTCGTAGTAGATAAAAATAATATTACACATATAGAATATATATTTAAAGATAAAACACATTATAGAATATATTATAGTTTTGGTGATTATACTAGTAAAGAAAATAATAAAAATTATAGTTGACAAATAATTAATTTTTATTATCAATTAGATACAAATGTTTTAAAAAGTAGTTTATGAATATCAAATAATAATGTTAATGCGGATACTGAAATTAATATTTATAATAATAGAATAATGTGGGGTATGGGTAGAGATTATATTTTTAAAAAATTAGAAGAATTACAGGAATAATATTATGTTTTTTAAAATTATAAAAATTATTTTAGGTTTAATTGGAGTAATTCTATCATCTGCAACTGCTGGCTTAATTATATTTATTATTGTCAAAATTATATTAAAAATTAATCAAATATTTTAAAGAAAGGTGGTAAATATTATGTTAGGTAGATTTTTTAGAAGAGATAAAACAAATACTAGTGATAATCAAAATGAAAAAGTAAAATTTTTAACTAATAAACACAAAAGTACGCATGCTTCAATTTTAAATTATTTTGGTTTTAATGATTTTAATCATGAGACATATTTTACTGATTTTGTGGCAGAAAATAATGCTAATTTATATAATGCTCCATTAGAAATAAATAATGAAACTATTAAACAATACTTAATTCAACAAGAATTTTACAGAAAAAATTGAAATTCTATTTTTAAATTAAGTAAATTAGGAATTAGTGGTTATTTAATTTATATTGCTAATGATGACTTATATTTTCAAGTAGTAGATATTCAACAAAGAGTTTATGATATTACTGGTAAATTAATTCAATGTACTATTTTTTATGATAGTTATAAACAAAATGCGCAAACTGTAAGATTATTTGAAGTTTATACGTTAAACAATGAACAAGTAACAATTAATCGTGCAATTTATAGTATTAATGATAATAAAAAACAATTTCCATTAGATTTTAAATCATTCATTAATAACCCTAATTTAGCACAAGAACAAACACTAAATATTAAGTATATACCAATAGCAATTATGCGAAATAAAGCAAATGAATTAGCAGATTGTGATAAAGTAATGGATAAAATTAAAGCATTAGATGTTATTTATGAACAAATTGTTTTAGATACTATTTTAAACTCACCAAAGTTTATTTTTAGTCAAACTTATGGTAATGTTCAATCAAGATTAGAAGAAGCAGTAAGAACATTAGTTACTAAAAACTACATATTTAAAAGTGGTGGAGATAATAATGAACAAAACGAAAATATCAATATGACAAATAGTAATTTTAAAGGTAAAAATTTAACTGATATATATGATTGAAATGTTAATGAAATATTTAAACGTTGTGGTATTCATATACCAAGTCAAAAGAAATCAGCACAACAATCAGTTCCCGAAAGTACAGCAGTAAATATTTCAACTATTAATTATATTGAACAAAAATTATGACAATTTAATATTGATATTCTTAAATTTATTCAAATATTAGTACGTTTAGATAAAGACTTATTAAATAGTAAAACATTTAATATTAATGATGAACAAGAAATTAATAATTTAACAGTTAAGTTAAAATTATTTAATCCAGAAAATAACCAATTAATAGGAGAGAACAATGGAAAACAACAACAAACCACAAACGAAGTTTCCACAGAAACAAACTAAACTTAATCAAGCAGAAGTAGAAAATGATTATTTAATTGATAATATTCCTTATGACTTTACTAATATGATGCGCGCTACTAGTGACCCAGATATTAATAGAGCATATGATGAATTTAAACTAAGAACTTTATATATTTATGAAATTGAACGTTTATTTAAAAATAATGAAAATAATAGTTTAAGATTTTCAGCAAATACTATTAAAATAGGTTTTATTGATATTGAAAAAGTATTAAAAACTACTGCTGTTGAAACATCAGACTTTACTATGCAATTAAATCAAAGAGCAAGTACTAATATTAATGATAATACTATTGAATATAGTATGACTGATATTAAAAATTTAATATTTCAAGAAATAAATTTATTAAATCAATTTAAATTGTATGCTGTGTCTATTAATGAACCATTAACTGAAAATAATATTGATAATTTATATATTATTAATAATTATTCACAACCTTATCAAAACCCAAAAACAAGAAGTACTAAAAGTATTACTATTATTAAAATTAAAGATTTTAAAACAAGAGATGGTTATCCAATCATTATTAAATTACAAAAACCATTAGATAAAGATACAAAAGTTATTGGTTTAAAAATTAAAGCCCCTAGAAGCATGATTTTTGGCAATATAAAGGTACTTGGTGAAGTTGATAATATGGAAGTATACCCAAAGTTATTTGTTAAAGATAAGATAGCATTTCCGCTATTATCAATGCCTATTGAAACTCAACCAAAAGTTAGAATATTACAACAATGATTTAGTGAACAAATCTTACCTTGAAATTTAGCAAAACAATTTATTGGACAAGAAAAATCAGTTTTAGATTTAATTAAAATTAGTAGTGGTTCTGTAACAAGAAGAGAAGTTATTAAAAATGCAAGAGTAACTCATGCTTGATTAGGATATGAGTTTAGTAATGTTTTAGGTGGTAAATGACCATTAAAAAGTCAAAAAGAATTAAAGGATAAAGAAGTTTGAGATTTTGTGGGTGAAAGTCAATTTTATCAATATGTTGTAACTAATAATAGATTTGATGACATTGAAATTGAAATTAAAGATGCACCAACTAATGATAGTTTACAACAATTATTATTAGATATGCTAAGTTACACATATAACTACAATAGAAATTTTGATGGTGCTACCTATAAAGATAATGGTAAACCGGATAATAAAATTGCAAAGTTAAAAGAAAAATTTGAAGGACAAAAACCTGATGATGTTATTACTAATTTATTTAAACAATGAAAATTAGATTATCCAGATTATATTAATTTAGAACAAGTTAACATTTTTAAACAAATATTTATTATGTTATCAAATAATATTTATTCTAGTATGTCTATTAATAAAGGTTTAAATGATGATAATAAAATTTTGTTACCATACTATTTTGAATTAAAATCAAGTCCAATACATCCTAGTGAAAATGATACTTGACAATTTAAAGACGTAAAAGTTATATTAAAATCTGCATATTTTGATTTTATAGATATAAATAATATTAAATTAAAAAATAATGATATTAGTCAAAATGAATTATTTAAACTTGATGATAATCAATTTAATTGATTATCTATTACAAACGAATTAGAAAGTAATAATATACCTTCATTAATTCCTGCTGACTGAACATTAGGTAATGGTGAATATGGAAAATACTTTACAAGAGCAATTATTGATAAAAGTAAAATTAAAAATGCTTTAAATTTATACGGTTCAAATAAATCTCAATTATTTTCTAAATTAGAATTTTATAAAGAAATTGCACAAATTGATAATACTAGTGAATTTGAATTACAAATAGAAAATCCGATTAATAATTTAAATCGGATTGAAATTAGCGGTATATTTGGTGCTGGTAATTATGATTTTATTTTAATTACTGATAAACAAGAAATAAACTTACAAAATATTAATTTATTTGATAAATATAATGAAAATATTTCTTATATAAATTTAGAAATTTAATTATCAAAATATCCTTCAGGATAAACACCATCCCATTTTATGTCATCACTATTTTCTGGTCTAATGTCAAAATGTAATTCTATTTTATGTTTATCATTTGTTTTATGTGACCATATAGTTGTTCCAGCCCCCCCAGTAAACATTATACTGATGTCCTAAATAATATTGTAAATCATTAGTTTTATGATGTGATATTGAACCAATTATTAAACCAGTTACTCCACTTACTGCACCAGTTAGTGCTAATGCTAATGTTATTTTACTTAAATTTGTTTTTATTCATGTTTTCATATTAAATTACTCCTTTTTTCCTTGATTTTATTTATAAATTGTACTATTTTTGATTATTTTTACAAGTATGCTTTTAAATGCAAAATAACGCCTAAATTAAAGTCGTTTATTTTGTGATACCTATACTATTAACTATATTTAAATTGTTTATTATATGGCAAATGTGAAGATGCTTTTTTTCACAGTAGCATTATTTTTACCCCTAATTACATTTTTATATGGATACAGTACATAAAATAAAGCATCATATGGGTCTTGGTACATATTTTTGTCTGGAATGTTAGTTTTGGTTTGGTCATAACGTAATTCTTCTAAACATTGAGTAGTCTTTGGTAAATCATTTTTATTTGCATAAAAGTTTCCATAACTCATAATGTTTCTCATTCAAACTACTCTATTAGTTAATCCTGCTTCTTGATTTAAATTTGAAGCATGTTTAATAGCAGTTTGTGTGATTAAAATAGTATTATGTTCATCTATTAATTTTTGATTTAATCAATCAATGGCAGTTCGTGCTTTATCATCATAAAAATAAATTGCTTGTTCAAAATTTTCAAAATTATCAATTAATCCTAAAATTTCATTAACATAAGCATTAATTTTTTCATTTTCATTTATAAAATGATTTGGAGTAACTACTAATTCACAAATAATATAAGCATCATAATAACCAGTATTATTATATTCTTTAAAACCCACTACTATAAATACAGTATGGTCTTTATGACCAGTTGCTCAATCCACACCAACTGAATAAAAATCAAATTTATACATATCTTTTTTTGAATTATAAAATTCTTTTAAATCATATGGTTGTCAGCACTTTACAGTTTTTTGAAATGGGAAAATTGTTGCATCACTATCTAAAAATTCAAAACCATAAAAAACAGTATTAAATTCATCAGGATTACTTTTTTTCATTTCTAATAATGTTCTTTTTTGAATATCTGGTAATTTATTTCAAAATGGTTGAATAGTAAATCTTAAAACAAATAAACCTAAACCACTAAACATATCTTGATTTTCATAATAAATTTTGCCATTTTTTTTAAGATTTTCCATCACTTTATCATTTAATGGTAAAAATGGCGTACAGTATTTTAAATAAAATGGATGATATTTATCATAAGGATTACATGTAAAAGTAATAAAGAAACTTTTATAAAAAAAGCGAGTAATCTTTTTTCCAAAATTAGGACTATATATATTTTTATCAATAAACGTTCAACTTCATTCTTTAATAGGTTCTTTTGATACTTTAATACGATTACTTCTAAACATAGAGTTTTGTAAACGTTCATATCGATATGTTAATTGCTTTTCAGTTAATGTTTCTTTTTCTTCTGCCATAATAATTTCATCTGTTCTTGAACCTAAAAAACTTGAACCACCTGCTTCTTTTCCAAAAATCTTATTACCATTAGTATAACCAATAAAGTCAATTTGTTGATTATTAGGAAAAATAATACAACCACCATCCTTAGTTATTTTTCATTTAATACCATGTGGATTATTAGGTAATAAATTAATATTATATTCATCTAATAAAACTTGACAAACATTCATTAAAGCGCCAATTGTAGTTTCATTATGAGTATTTTCATAGCGTCTTACTTCTTGAACACTACTATCACTAAAATTACAACATATAAATAAATCAAATGCTAAGCAGTTTCATGTTTTTCTTGTTCCACGTGCTGTTGGTATAAAACGATAAAAACAATTAGTAGTAAAATATTCTGCTCATTCATCACCAACAAATGCTTTAAAAATATCTCAACTAAAACCATAATTATTATCACTAAAATTAAGATTATATTTTTTATTCAGTTGTGCATAACTACTAATAAAAGCCATATTTTACTCCCTAATTTTTATAAACAATACAATTAAATTATTAACAAACAAAATTTTGAAAGGAACATTAAAAATGTTAAAACTACCATTCGTAAATCATTTTGATTGAGACAAACACTATTTTAATCAAGATGAATTAAATTTACAACAAACAGAAGAATTATTTAAAGAAATAGATGATTATTTATGAAGTACATGTAATAAATCTGAATATAAATCATATAGATTTAGAAAAAGAAAATTAAAAACAAAAAAAGGTTTATTAAATTATAAACGACGTATTTGTATACATTATAACCCAAAAACACAAAAAAAGGAATTTGTTTCATTGCTAGATAACTATCTTGGTGTTAAAAAGTATAGTAAATTAGCACCAGATGTTATTAAACAAATTTTAAAATATTTTGCTGATGATAAAAAGTATCGTGATGTTTGTGATACTTTTATTGAAGATTTAATAAGTAATAGTACAGTTTGCAGAACATATCAAAAATTTGAATTACCAAAAGTTAATATTCCTAAAATAGTATTACAACCAAATCAAACTTTATATATAAATATTGATGATGGTCATAGAAAATTTAAGTTTAATGAAAAACACAATACTAAAAATTGTAAAAAATGTTCTATGAGATTAATAGTATTTTGTACTGGTAAAAAGAAAAATGGAAAATTAATTAATAAAAGAGCGGCATGTAAAATAAGAGTATCAAAAACAGAAATTGGTGCTGAAAAAACTGCAAAATTAATTGAAAAATATGGTAATTTATTTTTTGAAAATTTTGAACAAGCAAATTTAGTAGTTTGTGGAGATAGCGCAAAATGAATTAGAAAAACTGCTACAATTTTAAATGCTAAATTTATTTTAGATAAATTCCATGCTTTTCATGTTTTATTTCTTGGTATAATGGCTGGAAGAAGAAAAAATAAAATTGCTAAATTACACTATCAAAATGCAATAAATTTATTTGAAAAAGGTCAATATTATGAATTAATTGATTTTTTACAATCATTAACTTTGCAATATAAAAAATTAAAAGTTGGTTATTTTATTAATGCAAAAGATGGTGTATTAAACCAAGCACTAGTTGAAAATATTGGTTGCTTTACTGAAACAAATATTAAACAAATTTTAAAGCATATGATTGGTGATAGAACCTATAACATTGATATGTATACAAAAATGGTTAATTTTAAATGCTATCAAATAAATACAGTAATACAATTATTATAATTAAAAATCCCTAAATTAGGGATTTGCCTAAGAGACCACGTACTTTACATACGCTTAGTAATCATAACGGTATACGGTTTATCTTAAAGGACTTTATTACATTATAACATATTAAAAACTTATTAAAATTAATTTTAATAAGAATTTTTGAGTTATAAAATTAAGTATTATTATTGACTAATATTTTTCAAGTGTTAAGATTAACATACAATTGCATATTGAAGTCAAAATTATTCTCGTCTAAACCTATAATTTAAAGACAAATTTGAATATTATTGACAACATCGGTACGCTCCCAATACTTTTATTAAATGAGTGAGCATTAAAAAACATAACACCCATATTTGTTACTTTTGAAGTATTTCATTTTCAAATACTTTTATTAAATGATGCAGCACCATAAAACATAGCTCACATAGTTGTTACTTTAGAAGTATTTCAATTTAGAATTTCTTGGTTAAATGCTGAAGCACCATAAAACATGCCATCCATATTTGTTATATTAGAAGTGTCTCACTTTGACATATTTTGGTTAAATTTTGATGCATTAAAAAACATATCGCATAGAGATGTTATTTCTTGTGGTAATTGTTCTGGCACTTTTTCGATTGTTTTTGGCATTCTGACAACTTGAATTTCTTCTTTCTCATTTTTATAAAATCCAATTTGAATGATTTCTTTACTATCTATGTCTGTTAAAAAATGTTGATTAGTTGTTACTTGCTTTCCATCTTTATCAATGTAAATTGTATCTTGCTGTGTTTTATTTTGAATATAGTTAGTTGTAATATTATTTTTTTGTATAGTTGAGTTTAAGAAACTCGTTAAATTTCCTGTGGTTGTTGCAAGCGTTAAAACACTTAATGTTTTGATTAATATTTTCATTAAGTTCTCCTTTATTTGTTTTTCCCCAATAACTTCTTAAGTTTAAGAAGTTAATTATATTTTAAGTCATTTAAAAATAAATGCAATAAGTGTTTAGTTTATGATAGAAATAAAAAATAACTAATCTCATTAATGAGATTAGTTATTTTTAAATATAAAAACTTATTTAAATGGAGAACTATATGGATTGCTATTTGCCCTTCTTTCTCATTGAGAACAACTAGGTGTTTCATTAATTTTGATTTTATTAGTTTCATTCCATGAACCTTTTAACTTTTCACCAGTTTTTAAAACTGTATCAAAAACTATACCAAAAGTTCCATCATGATAAATAGATGGTTCATTCATACGTACATGTTTTAATTTTGCAAATTCTTGACTTTTTAATGCTTCTCGTTGTTTTCTTTCTTCTTGACAATATGGTCTATTTTTTATTACTTCTATTTGTTTATAATTATTTATTCATTTTTTTCTTCTTTTCGTAATTTTTGTTCTAATGGTTTTATAATATTATTTGTTTCAACTACTCGTTCTGCTTCTGTTATCCAATTTATTTTATCTAATTTTTCTCATTCAAAATATATTTTTTGTTGTAAATATTTTTGATTTTCAGAAGAATTTTTCATTTTTCTTTGGCATTCTTCTATTTCTTTTTTATTTCCTTTAGTTAAATTTTTAAACATTTATGTTTCCCACCTTTTTAAAATAAAAACTCATTACTTTAAAATAAAGTAATGAGTTTTTTATAAACTAAACATTATTTAGTTTTAATAAATTATACTAAAAAAACTAAAAAGGTGTTGATTAAACTTTTTTAGATTATTTTTTATTTTCTTTAATTAGTATGAAAAGTTATAAAATTAAATTTAATTTTTAAAATAAAAAACCAGTCATTAAAAATATTAATGTTGTTACTAAATTAACAATATATTATAATAACTATTATTATTTAAAAAAAGGAGAATATATGGAAAATAAAGAAAAAATTCCAACAGCTCATATTAAAGCTGCTCGTGATCAAATTGCAAAAGTAGTAATTATGCCAGGCGATCCATTACGTGCTCAATTCATTGCTTCTAATTTTTTACAAGATTGAAAACAAGTAAATAATGTTCGTAATATGCTAATGTTTACTGGAAAATATAAAGGATATAATATTACTATTGCTGCTAGTGGTATGGGTATGCCTTCAATTGGTATATATTCATATGAGTTATTTAAATTTTATGATGTTGACTGTATTATTCGTGTTGGTAGTGCTGGTTCATATCAAAAAGATGTTAAAGTTTATGATATTATTAATACTACTAAAGTATATAGTGAATCTACTTTCGCTAAATATGCTGCTAATATTGATGAAAATCAAATTGAATCTGTTGGTAATATTAGCAAAATTATTAATAAAGTGGCACAAAAAATTGATAATGAATTTGATCAGCAAAAAAATGAAAATTCTTCGTATATAGTAAGTGAAAAAATAAATTTAAGATCAGGTTTAATTCATTCAAGTGATGTATTTTATCGTATTAATGATAATGATTATAAAACTAATCCTTTAATTAGCAAATGCTTAGCAGTAGAAATGGAATCTTTTGCTTTATTTGCTAATGCAAAACATTTAGAAAAAAATGCTGCTTGTTTATTAACAATTTCTGATTCTTTTATTACCGGTGAATCAATTTCAGCAACATTACGCGAAACTAGTTTTAAAAAAATGATGATTTTAGCTTTAGAATCAGCAGTTGCTTATTATAAAGAAGAGGATATTGATGATAATCTTAGCAATAGAAACTAGTTGTGATGAAACTAGTGTTGCTGTTATTAAAGATAAAAATGTTTTAAGTAATATTATTGCTTCACAAATTAAGCTTCATCAACAATATGGTGGTGTTGTTCCAGAATTAGCAGCACGAGCTCATAGTGAAAATATTGCTACTGTCTTACAAACAGCAATTGAAAAATCTAACATTTCAATTATGGATATTGATTTTATTGCTTATACTAATACTCCTGGTCTTGCTAGTTGTTTACATGTAGGTAAAATTATAGCAGAAACTATTGCTGCTTATTTAGAAAAGCCATTGCTTCCATGTAATCATTTGTATGGACATTTGTATGCTTCTTTAATTAATAATGAATGAGAATTTCCAGTACTTGGTTTATTAGTTAGTGGTGGTCATACACAGTTGATGTTGGCAAATGAACATTTAAATTTCACTATACTTGGTCAAACATTAGATGATGCTGTTGGTGAATGTTATGATAAAGTTGCAAGAATGTTAGGTTTAAAATATCCCGGTGGTCCTGAAATTGAACGAAGTGCTAAATTGGGAAAGCCAACTTATAAATTACCATTACCTAAAAATGATAATAGTTTAGATTTTAGTTTTAGTGGTTTAAAATCAGCATGTGCTAATTTGATAAATAAAGAAAAAGGTAAGTTACAATTTAATAATTTTGCAGCTTCTTTTCAAACAACAGTTATTCAAGTGTTAATTAATAAAATTGAATTAGCATTAAAAAAACATAATCCAAAAACTTTAGTTTTATCAGGAGGAGTTAGTGCTAATCAGCAATTAAGATTAGCAGTATTAGATTTAAAAAATAAATATCCAAATTTAAAAATAATTGTTCCAAAATTAGAATACTGTACTGATAATGCAGCAATGATTGGTATTCTTGCAAGTTATCAAATTGAACATAAGTAAGGGTGAACTCATGATTATTGGTATTATTGGTGAAGCGGGAGTAGGTAAGACAACCGCTACAAATTTTTTTCAAAATAAAGGTGCGTATGTTATTTTTGTTGATAAAGTTGTTAAACATATTTATACACTAAAAGAAACAAAAAAAGCATTAATTAATGAATTCGGTAATACTTTTATTAATAGTGATAAAACAATTAATAAAATAAAATTACGGTATGAAGCGTTTCAACACCCTCATATTTTACGTAAATTAGAAAATATTATTTGACCAAAAATGGTAAAAATTGTTGAAGAAGATATTATTCGTAATAAAATACACCAAGAATTAATTGTTATTGATTGTGCAGTATTATTTAATGCAAATTTAAATTTATTAGTTGATAAAATTCTTTTAATTGAGGCTGAGGAAGATAAAAAAATCCAACGAATAAAAGAACGTGATAATGTTAATGATTTACAAGTTATTTCACTATTAAATCAACAAAAAAAATATTTAATTTTAAATAAAGATATTGATTTTATTGTTAAAAATAACGGCACTATTAATGATTTTATTAAACAATTACAAAAAGTTGAAAAAAAATTATTAACAAATAAAGTATAAAGATTAATGTTTTTTTACTTTAAAAAACAATAGTAAAATATATTAAATTATTTTTGTATATTAAAATGAAAATTTTCATAATAAAAAAATTAATAATAATTTTAAAATAGTTGAGGTTAAAAAAATACATAGTAATGTATTTATAAATTACCAAAATTGTTTTTCTTGTAGTAGAATATTTATACAACTAAATAACAAGGAACTTTAGATGTTCGGGAAAAAGATGAGAATTCTTTGCTGCCCCAGCAACTGTGATGTTGATGAACGTTACAAAACCATTGAAGATAAAACTTTGAGAAGGGTAACAAGTAAAATGAAGCTAAGCCAGTAGACCGGTCTAATTTTTTAAGTGATATTATATTCCTGGGTGTGAATTAATGATTATTTTTAATAATTACTTTTATTTTTTAATATTTGTAATTTTAATAAAGTAATTTTTAATAATGACAACATCCTTTATATAATATAGGGGATGTTTTTAGTTGTGTAATTAAGTAGAGGGGTAATAATAAATGGCAAAAGATAACAAATATTTTCAACAATCACAGTCACCATTAGAGTATATTATGAAAAATTTTAATGGAAAAATGCGATCTGTAAATTGAAATGTAATCAATGATGAAAAAGATTTAGAAGTTTGAAATCGTATTACTCAAAATTTTTGGTTACCAGAAAAAATTCCTGTTTCTAATGACTTGACTTCTTGAAAAACATTAAATCCAAAATGACAAGAGTTAATAACAAGAACATTTACAGGTTTAACTTTATTAGATACAATTCAGGCAACGGTTGGTGATATTGCACAAATACCTAATTCTTTAACTGATCATGAACAAGTTATTTATACAAATTTTGCTTTTATGGTAGCAGTTCATGCTCGATCATACGGAACAATTTTTTCAACTTTATGTTCTAGTGAGCAGATTGAATCTGCTCATGAGTGAGTAATTAATAATGAAAGTTTACAAGCCAGAGCACGTGCACTAATTCCTTATTATACAAGTGATGATCCTTTAAAATCGAAAGTAGCTGCCGCTTTAATGCCAGGTTTTTTATTATATGGTGGTTTTTATTTACCATTTTATTTATCTGCTCGTAGTAAATTACCTAATACTTCAGATATTATTAGATTAATTTTACGTGATAAAGTTATTCATAATTATTATAGTGGCTATAAATATCAAAGAAAAGTTGAAAAATTACCAAAAGAAAAACAAGAAGAAATGAAAAAATTTGTATTTGATTTATTGTTTAAATTAATTGATTTAGAAAAGCAATATTTGACAGAATTATATCAAGAATTTAATTTAGCTGAAGACGCTATTAAGTTTAGTTTATATAATGCTGGTAAGTTTTTACAAAATTTAGGATATGATTCACCTTTTAGTGAAGAACAAACAAGAATTAAACCGGAAATTTTTAATCAATTATCAGCTCGAGCTGATGAAAATCACGATTTCTTTTCAGGTAATGGTTCATCTTATGTAATGGGCATTACTGTAGAAACGCAAGATGAAGATTGAGAATTTTAATTTTAAAGGAGTAAAAAAATGCATAATGATGTTGTAAAAGTTTCAAACCAAAAAATATTAAAGCCAGAAGGAAAAATTCATGTTGTTTATTTTTCTTCTTTGTCAAATAATACTCATCGTTTTATTCAAAAATTAGAGGTTTTAAATTCAAGAATTCCTCACGATTTACAAGAGGAAATTTTAGTTGATAAAGATTATGTGTTAATAACACCAACATATAGTGGGGGTGGTGATATTAAAGAAGGGGCAGTTCCTAAACAGGTAATTAAATTTTTAAATAATAAGCAAAATCGTAATTTTTGTCGTGGTGTTATTGCGTCGGGGAATACTAATTTTGGTGATACTTTTGCAATTGCTGGGCCAATTCTTTCAAAAAAATTAAATGTCCCACTATTATTTCAATTTGAATTATTAGGAACTCAAAATGATGTATCAACAATAAAAAATATATTAGTAGATTTTTGAGATAAAGATAAAAAAAATACTAATGAAATAAATACTTTATCTGGAACTTTAGAAAGTGATGAATATGTTACTTTAAATGCTAGAGCAAAAACTACTAATAATGCACAATTTGATTTGCAAGCAGCACAATCTTATATGAAAAATCATATTAAACCAAATTTATTGCTTTTTAAAACCGTTAAAGAAAGAATAGAATATTTAGTAAAAAATCAATATTATGATGAAACAATAATTAATAAATATTCAATTACGGAAATTGAACGATTAACAAATGAAGCATACAGTTTTAATTATCAGTTTACAAGTTTTATGGGTATTTTAAAATTTTATAATTCTTATGCTTTAAAAAGTTTTAATGGTAAACAATATTTAGAAAATTATGAAGATAGAGTTGTTATGAATAGTTTATTTTTTGCAGATGGTAATATTGAACATGCTAGTAAAATTTTAAGACAAATTATGTCTGGTAGATTTCAACCAGCTACTCCCACATTTTTAAATGCAGGGAAAAAACAAAGAGGTGAATACACTTCATGTTATCTTTTACGAATTGAAGATAACATGGAATCAATTGCTCGAGCTATTACTACTTCATTACAGTTATCAAAACGTGGTGGTGGAGTTGCTTTGTGTTTAACAAATTTAAGAGAATTTGGAGCGCCAATTAAAAATATTAAAAATCAAGCAACAGGGGTTATCCCGGTTATGAAAATTCTTGAAGATTCATTTTCATATGCTAATCAACTAGGTCAAAGACAAGGTGCTGGGGCAGTTTATTTAAATGTTCATCATCCAGATATTATGTTATTTTTAGATTCAAAGCGTGAAAATGCAGATGAAAAAATTCGTATTAAATCAATGTCTTTAGGAGTAGTTATTCCTGATATTACTTTTGAATTAGCAAAAAATAATGAACAGATGGCACTTTTTAGTCCTTATGATATTGCAAAAGTTTATGGTAAAGCAATGACAGATATTTCTATTACTAAAGAGTATTATAATATGTTAAAAAACCCTGATATTAGTAAAAATTTTATTAGTGCTCGCAAATTATTTCAAATGATTGCTGAATTACATTTTGAAAGTGGATATCCTTATTTATTATTTGATGATACAGTAAATAAAAATAATGCTCATCCTGGTAGAATTGTTATGAGTAATTTGTGCAGTGAAATTATTCAAGTAAGTACAGCTAGTGAATTTAATAGTGATTTAAGTTTTAAAGAAATTGGTGAAGATATTAGTTGTAATTTAGGAAGTATTAATATTGCAAAAGTAATGGAAAGTGGAAGTGAATTTGGTGAGGTTATTTTTCAAGCAATTCATTCATTAGACCATGTATCAAGAAGTAGTGATTTTTCTAGTGCTCCATCAGTTGCATATGGAAATAAAAAAAATCATGCTTTGGGTTTAGGCGCTATGAATTTACATGGATTTTTAGCAACAAATCATATTTTTTATGATTCAAAAGAAGCAATTGATTTTACTAATATTTTCTTTTATGTTATGGCTTATCATGCTTTTAGTGCTTCAAATAAATTAGCATTAAAATTTGGAAGTTTTAGTGGATTTAAAAATTCAAAATTTGCTGATGGTTCATATTTTGATAAATATATAAAATGTCAGTCAGATAAATGAACTCCTGAAACAAAAAAAATACAAGAATTATTTGCAAAATATAACATTATGATTCCAACTCAGAAGCAATGAAAAGAATTAGTAATAAAAATTAAAGAAACAGGATTGGCTAATTCACATTTAATGGCAGTAGCACCCACTGGTTCAATTAGTTATTTATCTTCATGTACACCAAGTCTACAACCGGTAGTTGCTCCTGTTGAGGTACGAAAAGAAGGGAAATTAGGTCGTGTTTATGTTCCTGCTTATAAGATTGATGATAATAATTTAGCATATTACACTGCAGGTGGATATGAATTAGGCCCTAATCCAATTATTGATATTGTAGCAGCAGCACAACAACACGTTGATCAAGCAATTTCTTTAACTTTATTTATTACTGATAAAGCGACAACTCGTGATTTAAATAAAGCTTATATTAGAGCCTTTAAAAAAGGTTGTTCATCAATTTATTATGTTCGTATTCGTCAAGAGGTTTTAGAGGATAGTGAAAATTATCAATGCAATGTTTGTGTTGTATAAATTAATTAAATTATTGAATAGTGGTTTCAAGTAATAAATAAATTTGTAACAAATTTAGTAATATATTATTTATTTAATTTAAAAAATAGTGAAATTTTATTTTGGAATATAGGATTTTTAAAAAAAAATTAAAAAATACATAGTAAATTTTAAAATTAAAGTTATAATAATAATTGTAAAAAAAATAATTATTATAACTTTGGAGTGGTACTCAAGAGGCTGAAGAGGACTGATTGCTAATCAGTTAGGACGGGAAACTGTCGCGAGAGTTCGAATCTCTCCCATTCCGCCATTATTTAAAAAGCATTAATTGCTTTTTTTACTTTTAAATAATAAATTTATTAATAATTAGATATAATTTAATAAAGAACTCTTTATATTAAGGAGAAATCATGCGTAAACGAGTAAACTTACTTTTATCATTAATCTTATATATTGCTTTGATTGCAACAATAGTTTTCGTTATATTTAATTATATTAAATATTCATGAATTATTTTGATGATAATTATTACTTTAACTATTTTAACTGGTATTATTATTTTTATTACCAATCGTATGCAAGATGCAAAACTATCATGAATTATGGTTACCTTATGTTTGCCAATCATCGGTATTTTTTTATATTGAACTTTTGGTCGTCCTTATCGTTATCGACGAAAACAAAAAGCTTATTTAAAAACAAATAGTTATTTTTATACCCAAGAAGATTGAACTTTTGCTAATTCAATTTTAGAATCAAAAAAAATAACTTTGAGTGATGATACTTTATCTTTATTTAACTATACAACAAGAATTTCTCATCGACCATTTTATAATAATACTGATGTTCAAATTTTAAATAATGGTCCTAATAAATTTGTTAAATTAATTGAAGATTTAAAACAAGCAAAAAGTTATATTTTTATTAATTATTTTATTCTTGGTGAAGGGGAACTATTAGAAGTAATTATTAATGTTTTAAAAGCAAGGATTGAAGCAGGAGTTAAAGTTTATATGATTTATGATGCTGTTGGTTCATATTTTAGTTTATCTAAATATAAAATATGAAAAATGAAAAAAATGGGAATTATTATTCATAAATTTTCACCAGTTAGATTACCATTTATGACAGGAAATTATAATTTTCGTAATCATCGTAAAGATATCATTATTGATGGGAATATTGGCTATGCTGGTGGAGTTAACTTAGCAGATAACTATATTTATCTTTCTGCAAAGTATGGCTTTTGAAGAGATACCCAAATTAGAATTGTCGGTGAAGCTGTTAAATCAATTGATTTAATATTTAGACAAGATTGGCATTTTATTACTGGTAATATTCTTGATATTAGTGCTGAAAAATCTGAAATAAAAATTAAAAATAATATTATTGTCCAAGTAATTGATGATGGACCGATTACTAAAGAAACAATTCAAAAAGATTTATTTATTAAATTTATTAGTAATGCTAAAAAGCGAGTTTGAATTAGTACTCCTTATTTAATTCCAACTAGCGATTTAATTACTGCATTGCGTAATAGTGCTTATTCTGGTGTTGATGTTAGATTATCATTACCCGGAATTACTGATAAATTTTTATCATTAGATATGTCAAGAACTTATTATGATTCATTGATTGAGTCAGGTGTTAAAATTTATGAATATAATAATGTTTTTAACCATTCTAAGTCTGGTATTTTTGATGATGATATTACTATTATTGGTTCAACTAATCTTGATTATCGTAGTCTTTATTCAGACCATCAAACTTTAGTAATTGTTTATGATAGTAAAACAAATAGTGATTTATCTGCTTCATTTGAAAAAGATTTTATTCATTCTAGTTTAATTATTAGTAATCCACTACTACATCGTAGTTTTGCCTATCGGGGTGTATTTTTATTATTGCTTAGAATTTTAGCACCATTATTTTAAAAAAATTTAGTATAATTAGGTAAATATTAATAATAAGGTGGTCATAATTTATGGGTTGAAGTCGACGAATTAAAAAAATTAAAGAATATTTTAGTGATGAAAATCAACCTAATTTGGATATTTCTAAATTATCAGAAGACAATGAAAAAAAAACTCCTTTTTTTAATAGGTTTAAAAAACAAAAAAAAACTAATAAATCTTCTACTTTAACGAATAATAAAAAGCGCAATAATATTTTTTTAAATTTTAGAAGAAGATCAACTATTCAAATTATTAAACATTTAGAAAATAAAAATATTTTTAATTTATTTTTTTATACTGATGTTAGTAACATTACATTAATATTAGAACAAGGAATTAAACCTTCTTCACAAATTAAATTATTGCCAAAGCAAGAATATATTGTTTGAACTTATTTAGAACATGCTACTTATTTAGAATTAGAGTTAGGTAATTCAACACGTCATTTTTTTTGAAAGTGATGTGCAGAGCAAAATGTTGATGTTAATAAAATAGCTATTATTTCTGTTGATATTCATAAATTATTTCAAAACACTGTTAAAGATTGAGGTTTAAATGTTGATACTAATCGTGTTCAAATATATGAAACAATTCCTGTTGAAGCTATTGATTGAATTTTGGTTAAAGATCGCAAAATGTTTCGTTTAGCTAAATTATATATTGATAATCAAAGACTAAAGTTAAAACTTTTCCAAGGAAATAATGGTAATATTACTTTAGGCTTTGATTAAATGGAGGTAAAATTATGCGTTGATCTGCAATTGTAATTATTGCTTTAATTCCTTTTATGACAATAATAATTATTTTATTTATGCGTTTAAATCATCGTAATAATCAATATTATAATGTTATCCATGGTGATTTGTTAAGTTTAGTTCCATTGAAAATTGATTTAAAAAATGAAATTATTACTTTTTCTGAACGCTTAGAAGTTTTAAATCGTAAAAAAAGAATTTCATTGTTTGTATTTAAATCAATGATGAATCGTAAAACTAAAGTAAAAATTGAAATTTTTATTCAAGATTTATTAGTGAATAAAGTTCCATTTGAGTCGTGTCATTTTTCGGTTTCCTTTCAATTAGGAAGTAAAGTTATTGTTTATGATTTATCAATTGATTATTTTGATAATAATAATAAAGTTTTGTATGGTCAAATGCAAAGTAATATTCGTTATAATCGTTTTGCTATTTCACAAGCAATTATTTTACAACAAAATGAGTTAACAGTGGTAAAGTCAGTTTTTGTGCAAACTATTTTAGATAATTTTAGTCAAAAAAAATATAATAAAAAAATAAATAGTCAATTTGAATATATGATTTTAATAAAAATAAAAAATTATTTAGCATTAGAAAATATTTTAACTGTTAATAATATTGAACGAATGGAGTTATTAATTTCATATTATAGTAAAATAACTTTAGGATTAGATAATACTATTATTTGTAAATATTATGATGGTCAGTTTTTAATTTATTCTAGAAATAAGAAAATAAATTTATATCGATTCCAAAAAAAAATAAATAGTTATATTAAACGTAATTTAGTAGAAAAAAGTAGTTATTTGCAGATTCAAAGTCAAATATTATGTGTTTATGCTTCAGTAAAAACTGATGCTTCAAATGTCTATATATTATATAATAAAATTATTGATAAGAATCAATTAGAAGTAGTACAAAGTAGAGACTTAATTGAAATTAAATTGAAGACAAATGATATTTTAAATTATCCTGATTATAATCATTATTCGCTTCTACAATCAGAGCAAATGGAAAAATTATTAAGTGTTAGTATTAGACCAGTGTATAAAAGTGATAATTCAAATGAGCCAAATTGTTACTATGCTTGATGAAATTTTGTTAAAAACTCTTATTATGTTTCGTTTATTGTTTTGATGCGTAATATTCAAGATTCAGGATTGTGATGAAAAGTAAATGAACCTTTATTTATTCAAACATTTGAAAAATTTGCGAAATTAAAACAAGAAAAAAACCTTATTCTTCCTGTTAGTTTAATTGAGTTACAAGATAAAACTATTTTAACAAAGTTGATTGCTCTTGTTAATAAGAGAAAAAATCTTTTTGAAAATTGTGATTTAATTTTTGATTTTCAAGATATTGGTGAAATTAATAGTTGGAATAAGTATGATTCAATTATTAAAACTATTCGTAGTAATAAAATAAAAATTTCTTTTACTCATGATTTACGTCATATTGATAATTTTAAATTAATTAATCATTTTAAGCCTGATTATGTAGTTTTAACTTCTAATTTATTAGAACAAGTTACTTTTAGTTTTAGTAAATATATTGATGTTATTATTTGTTTGCATTATTTAAGAATTTTAGGTATTAAAAATATTTTAGCTCGTGGTATTATTAATGTTCCTGAAATTATTGTTTTAAAAGGATTAAAGGTTGACTATTTACTAGGAAAAGTATTAGAATCAGAACAAGCAAATAAAGTGCTAGATGCTTTAAATTATCCAAATTATTGGAAATGACATAAAAGTCAATCAACGAAAGGTGAATAGATTATTATGAATAATGCAAAGAATAAAAATATTACAGCAAGAGAGATTGATTTTGCCAAATGATATACTGATGTTATTAAGCAAGCAGAACTTTGTGATTATGGTGCAGAAAATGGTTCGGCAGCCGGTACCATTATTTTTCGTCCTCGCGGATATGCAATTTGAGAAAATATTCAACATTTATTAAATCAAAAATTTAAAATTTTAAATATTGAAAATGTAATGTTACCACTTTTAATTAGTCAAAAAGCATTTCAAGTTGAAAAAGATCATATTGAGGGTTTTGCACCAGAATGTGCAACTGTAACTAAAGTTGGAAATAATCAATTATCAGAGGAACTAATTATTCGTCCTACTTCAGAAGTTTTATTTTGTCGTCATTTTTCAAAAATAATTAGTTCATATAAACAATTACCATTATTATATAATCAATGATGCAATGTTGTTAGATGAGAAAAAAATACAAAACCATTCTTAAGAACTAGTGAATTTTTATGACAAGAAGGACATACAATGCATAATAACGATGAAGAAGCAAAAAACTTTACATTAAAAATGATTAAGTTGTATGCTGATTTTGTTGAACAACAATTAGCAATTAAAGTTATTGTTGGTGCAAAAACAATTCACGAACGTTTTGCTGGGGCAAAAATGACATATACAATTGAAACTATGATGCAAGATGGACAAGCATTACAAGCCGGTACTAGTCATTATTTTGGCCAAGAGTTCACAAAGGTATTTAATATTAAATTTAGCAATAAAGACAATAAACAAGAATTAGGATATCAAACATCATGAGGTGTATCGACAAGATTAATTGGTGCTTTAATTATGGCACATAGCGATGATCTAGGTTTAGTATTGCCATCTACAATTGCACCGCATCAGATTATGCTTTTAAATTTATCACCTAAAAGTGATAAAGTTAAAATAACTGTTGAAAGAATATTTAAAATTTTAAGTTCTCATTTCCGAGTATTAATAAATGAAGATAATAAAAGTTTTTCTTATAAGAAAAGTGAAAGTCAAATTAAAGGTATTCCAATTACTATTGCAATTGGTGAGCAAGAAATTGAAAACCAAGTAATTAAATTAATTTTACGTCATAATTTAGATACTATTGATGTTGAAATTAATAATGAAAAATTATTAGTAACAACTATTATTAATCAATTAAATAAATTAAATAAAGATTTATTTAATAGTTCACAAAAAAAATTAAATACAAGTTTAAAAGAATTAACAGATTTTAATGAATATCATAAATTAGTTAAAATTCATAAAGGTTTCTTTATTGTACCTTTTTGTGATCAAATAAAGTGTGAAGAAGAAATTAAAAGTTTAACTGGTACAACATCACGTTGTATTCCTTTAGAACCGTATAAAAAACCAAGTAATTGTTTTAAGTGTCAAACTCTTAATAGTGTCTGAACTTATTTTGCAAGATCATATTAAAATTAGTAAGTTAAATAGAAATAAAATAGAGGAAAAATAATTATTTGTTTTTAAATTATTATTGAGGTGATAATAATGAAAGAACAAATAAGTGCTGATAAGCAACTAATTGCTGCTATTTTTGTTAAATATGAACAAGCAAAATTAACATTAGCAAATAATAATTTTAAAGAAAATTATGTTTTGAAAGAGGATAGTGTTCACTATGCTAATAAGATAGTGATAAATAAGGATTTAAAAAATTATGAAAAACATGTGCAAATTGTTGATACAGTTTTAGCATTATTACCAAAAAATGAATATAGTTATATTATTAGAACGTTCTTAGTTAAATCAAATAAAAATTGATGAAAAAAATATTATCATATCAAAGAATATGAAAAATTAGAAAAAACGGCTATTAAGCGTTTTTTATACTTATATTTAATTTAAGGATATAAAATGAATATTAATAGCATTGATTTATTGAATTCGCGTAGTTTTTTAGAACAAAAGATGAATTTAACAAGTGATGTAAAAAACAGCCCCATTTATGAAAAAGAATTATTTTTAATTCCAAGATTTACAGTGGTTGGCTTTCCGATCCAAACTTTGCAAAAAAGCAGTTATTATTATATTGAACTTCAAATTGTAGAAGCATATAGTTATGATTTTGATATTAACAAAGAACCAAGTGAAGGATTACTTGACGATGTAACGTTTCAATATGATTTGAATTATAGTAGTATTAAGCAAGCAAGTGGACAACTTGTGATATCTAAATCAATTAAGTGAGTATTTCTTACTTTTTCATATTTAGAATTACTTGAAAATAATAAACTTGGTCCATATGCTGATATTTCTTTTTTGCATATGGTTATGAAAACTTATAAGATAATTTTACCAGCAATAGCAATTAAAAAAGATAATGTAAATATTTTAAATTATAGTTTTAATTGTAAAAAACCTAGTAATTTAAAGGAAATTCGTCATATTAATAATAAACATAATTATGGATCACTTAGTTTTTATTTTAATAGTAATCCACAGTATCAATTACAAATTAAACCAAAAATGTTTATTACAACAAATTTTAATTTAGAAATTAAAAATCCCATTATTTTAACGACAAATTTCTCTGATAAAGGATTTTATCATATTTTTTCTAAAACGATTATGAAGAACATGATAGTTGGTGGAAAATCAAGATTAGATGAGGTTTTTAAGTTTTCTGGTAATAATATTAATACTGCAAATATAGTGCCAATAAAAATAAAACGTTATCTAGTATCGCATTTTCCAAAAGTAAAAGATTGATATAATGATAAAGAAACAATATTACGTAAAATATTAATATTTAATAATAATTTTGATTTACAACAAAATACATCATTAAATATTAATGAAAATCTATCAAAATTTTATCAAAATAATAAAATACCAGCTTTTTTATTACGTAATAAAAAAAATATTGATGAATATTATTTAGAATTTTATAGCACTATTTATAATAGCATTGTAAATAAAATAGTATTGAATGATGAAATAGGAAAAAATCAATTTGACTTACCAAGATTTGAAGATTTTCACTTTAATATAAATATTCCATTTTATTTTCAAACCTTTTTTAAATATGATATTAATTTAAAATTTATTGAAGAAAGTAGTGAACCAATTATTGGTGGTCCATATCATTCTATTTTTATTAAAAAATTAATAAGAAATAATAGTGAAAATTGAGTGGCAGCTACTAATTTTAGTTTAACTTACAATGAAATATTAAAATTTTATAGTAGTGATAACTTTAGTTTTATTGATTATAAGTATTTAATACATAGTCAAATAAAGGTATAAAATGTTTATACGTAAGTTACAAATTAGCATTTTAATTATTACTATCACTATTACATTAAGTATTATATTATTTTTTATTATCAAAAATTTTTCAACTAATAAAAATTTAAATGAAATGGTAAAAGAATATGATGTAGAATTAGAGACCGTAGATGATAAAAAAGAAAATTTAAATCCAGAGATAGTTGTAGAAGCTATTGATATTAAAAAATTAAATGAAAGTATTACAATTATTTTAGATAAAAATAGTACTATCTTAGCAAATCAGTCACAGATTATATATAAAATACAATTTAATCAAGATTTATTTCAATACATATTTTTAAAGTTAATTATTAAAACATTTCCACAATGAAAAATTAATAATTTTATTTTTCATTTTAATATTTTAAATAATGCTGTATGAGTTGAATATAATACTAATTTAAAACTAGATTATTTAGAATGATATTTTAAAATAACAAATAAAATTTAATGCTCTATGTTATACTAAGTATAACTATTAATAAAAATGATTTAAATTAGGAGTGAATTTATGAATATTTTAAGTGAAATTCATAAAATTGTTAAAGAGGATTATCCAGAGATTAAAGAAAAAATTACACCGAAAACTAAATTTAAAGATATAAAAATTGACTCTCTTGGATTAGTAATGATTGTTCTTAAATTAGAAGAAGAGCATCATGTAAAAATTGATGATAATAAATTACTAGATTTACAAACAAAAACAGTTCAAGATTTAATAAATGAAATTGAGAGATTAGAATCAGCAGAAAATAAAAAAAAGTAATATTATATTTTATCAGGAGATTAGTATGAATAAAAATTTTGAAAATATTATCCAAAAGTTGAAAGATAAAGACTATCGTTTAACTGATGTTCGTAAAGCAGTTATTAAAGTATTAACGCTTAAGCAACATGTTAGTATTAATGATATTATTAGTTTTTTAACAAAAGAAGGTAATGATAATATTAATATTATGAGTATTTATAATACTATTGATTTATTAATGACAGAACATATTATTCATGCTAATGTTTTTGAAGGAAAACAAATAATTTATGAACTATCAGAAAATACCGTTCATATTATTTGTAATTTTTGTAATAAAATTATTCATGCCTCTTTCGAAGATAAACAACAAATTTCACCATTACAAGAAGAAAAACTTGAAAAATTAGCGATTAAAAATAATTTTTATTTTTCACATTATAAGTTAGAAATTCATGGAATTTGTGATAAATGTGAATTAAAAATAAAAAAAATGAAATTTTAATTGAACTTAAAACTTCTTTCGCGTAAAATTGAACATGTATTATTTAAATTAAATATTTTAGGGGTGTAGTTCAATGGTAGAACATCGGCCTTCAGATCCGAGTGTTGTGGGTTCGAGTCCTGCCACCCCTGCCATTATTAAAAATCACTTTTAAATGTTTCTCATAAAAGTGATTTTTAATTATTATAATTTTGGTAATTTATCTTTATCTAAATTAAAAGCAACAAAACTGAAGGTTCCAATTCCTGTATGAGCACAAATTACATTTGCTAAATTAATAGTTTTGACGTTTTTAATGCCATAATCTTTAACAAATTTTGTAACTTTTTCTATTTCTTTTGCCTCAGCAAAAGCATGAATAATGTAAAAAAGAGTAATACTTTCTATTTTTTTATTTTTATTAATTTCTTTAAGAGTATTTTTAATAGCTTTATCTCATGTTCTTGTTTTATCAAATTTATCAATGGTTCCGTCAAAAGATAAAATTGGAGTTATTTTTAACATAGTAGCTAAGGCTGCTGCTGATTTTGAAATTCTACCACCACGAACTAAATAATTTAAATCATAAGGTAAAATAAATGCTATATAGTTATCTCTTATTAATTTTAGTGCGTCTATAATATCATTAACATTATTTTTTTCGTTAAGTGACATTTGATATGCTTTTTTAACTAATAGTCAGTTAATAACTGAAACACCATTACTATCAAAAACAAAAACTTTATCTTTAAAATTAGATTCTTTTGATAACATAGTAGCAGTGTTATATTGACCTGATAACCCTTTTGATAAAGGAATAAAAATAATCTTTTCAAATTTAGTTAAAGCATCTTCTCAAATTATACTCATTTGACCAAGTGGTGTTTGCGAAGTTTTGGCAGATTGTTTTTCATGAACTATTCTATTATAGAATTCTTCATCCTTTAGAATGTTAGGGTCATCAGTAATAGTTGTATCATCACTAAAAGTGATTAATAATGGACAAAATCCAATATTCATTTCTTTTAAATCTTTAATTGAAAATCCTGAAGAGGAATCAGCAACAATACCAATTTTTTTTTTCAATTTTCTCACCCTAACTATAATATTTTTTACTTATTTATTAAATTATAACATATATTTTTTACTTAAAAATGGACTTTCATCGTTGAAAGATATATAAAATAGTTAATATGTTGTTTTTGGAATGATTTATTCTTGTTTCTTAGATTTTTTACCAGAACATTAATTTTAAAAAAACTGAATGTATTCTAAAAACAATTGGTTATATAATTAACACCAGTTTTGACATGAAAGGATTTTATTAATAAATTAAATATTTTTTCAAAATTAAAAATTATTAATGACGGAAAAAAATAATTAAATATCTAACAAAATATATTAAACCAAAACTATCAGCATATTACTTTTTAAAAATCAAGAAAAATTTATTAAAAAAGTTAAAAAATAAAACTCATTAAGTAATAAAAATAAAAAAATCCAAATAAATGAATGACTACTTAAAAACTCAAATCAATATTGAAATGTTGATGAAAATATTAATGATATAAATCAATATGTTGTGTTTTTTCTAATTATCAAAGAATATATTTTAAATTTCTAAAACCCCGATATTTTTATATCAAATCTGTTTTATTTCATAAATCATATAAAATGATTACACTATGAAAAATTTAAAGATTTAAAGAGAGGGTTATATTATGAAAAAGAAAATTATTAAAACAATCATTGCATCAACTGCATTAACTAGTGGTATTCCTGCTGAAAGTGGTACTTTAACTAAAATAGAAATTGAAATAGAAAATGAATTAGAAGAAAAAGATGAAAGAGTAAATTCTACAAAAAAAAAAGTTAAAAGGCAAACTCCACCAAGTTTACAAAAAACAATGACAACAATTAATATTGGTCAAATTGAATCGAATGATAAACAACATATTATTCAAAGATTAAGAGAAATTAATCATCCAATTTTATCTAGAGAAGATTTTTTAGAAAATATTGAATTTAAAAACATTACAAATATTAATGCAACAGTGCATGCTGGTATTAACATTTACGATCAAAATCCCGTAAGAAATATTCCAAAAAATTTAAATTTTACTATTAACTTTACACCTCAAAGATTAACATTATCAAGTATTCTTATTAGAACTGAGTTAGGAGAATTGTTAGATAATGCACCATTAACAATAATAGAGAGACTAAATTTTTTAAATCCCGATTTGCATTTACGTTATCCTAGTTTTACAAATAGACATCCTATAGGCATAAATAATTTTCAAATTTTATCAGAAAATGTTTATGATTTTCAACAGAATAATCCTCATATTGTTTTTGATAGTGATTTAAATGTAACTTTTACTATTAATGAACAAAGCGTAAGATTATCAACTTTACTTAGAAATACTAATTTAGGACAAATTAGACGTAATGATCCGAGTACTATTATGGAGAGATTATGAGAATTAAATCCTGATTTAGTTTTTCATTTCGATTTTGCGGCTGGTATAGACTTCTCTCCATTTTTAACTTCAACTACATTAATAATTCCATTATCACATATGTTTCGTCCAAACAGTATAATATTTACACAAAATTTGAATATTATTTATGATTGTGATTTTAGTGTTACTTTTACTACCCTTGAAGATATATCAAATTATAGACCAAGTAATTCGCACACCACTACAACAACAACCCCTTCACCTTCAGCAGGTGGAAGCGCTGTTTTGCCATCAACATCTGAACAATCTTTTAACATTGGAACTAGTTCTAGAAATAGAAATCAACACAGTAATCAAAGTACAGACTCTAGAACAAATCAGAAACCAAAGTGTGATATTTTAAAAACACAAATTATTGATCAAAAATTATTAGATATTTATCACACCACATCTACAGAAAGTAAAAATAATGCAAGAAAAAAACTAATAGAAATTTATGGACAACATTTTACTGATGCTAGTTGAGCACAATTTGAAAAAATTGTTGAATTGCATAAATACGGAATCGTTTTTATAACACCTAATAAAAATGAATATTTATTAAAAGGTCTAGCCACTACCACAACTATGAGTATTCCACCTGCATATAAAGTTGTTAAATGAATAAGTTCGCCACAAACTACAACAGTAGTTGAAACAGAAGAAGCGGTGCCTTTATTAGAAATTAGTGAGGAAGGAGCCATTGCTATTGGCGAAGAGGTTGTTGAAGGTGGTGCATCTGTTATGATTGAAGGAGGACCTATTGGATGAGTTGTGGGTGGAGTAATTATAGTTGGTGGAATAGCATATTTAGCGTATAATTGATCCCATGCTCATAATGCTGATATCAATTCCCATAATCAATATAATAAAATAGAAAAATATTACGTACCTTTAGACAATAAAACTCCACAATATATAGAATCAAGCAAAATTAAATTAGGTATTAGTAATGATATGTGAATAAGATTAGCAGAAATTTATCAAGATAATAAAGATGAGTATCAACTTTTTGAAAAAAAATTTTAAGTGAAATTACTAAATTTCCGCAATTTATAGGAACCTTAGCAAATAGTTTAAGTGATAGTAATTTAAAAAATTTAGTTAAAGTTATGTATAATAATTTTTTAGAAATAAACATTTTTTATATGATGACAAATCAACATGGATGAAAGATTGTAACAAATGCTGTTGGAAATTACTTAGAAATTGAACCAGAATAAAGTTAATAAATTTTTCCTATAAAAGAATTATAAAACATAACATATTAGGCTTATTTCATAATTAAAATTTTAATTTTGGAATAAGTCATAATAATAATTATGAAATTTTTTTATTTTTAGTAAAATTAAGTGTAAAATTAATAATATTATAAAGAAGTGGAAGTGACAAAATGAGTCAAAACATTATTTTTGCTTTTGAAATTATTGCCTTAATTATCGCTATATTATTAGTAATTTTAGGTTTATTACAAGGTAAAAAAAATCATAATGGACTTGGTGCTTTAAGTGGGGGTAATCAAGAATTATTTGCTAGTACTAAAGAACGTGGTTGAAGTAAGTTATTTTCTATTGCCACTTTAGTATTAGGTATATCGTTATTTACTATGGCAATAATAGTAAGAATTATTATTAATACTATTGGAGTTATAAATTAATGATAATTATTTTATAAAAAGGCACATTTTAGTGTGCCTTTTTATAAATTTTAAAAGATAGATTATAATTAATTATATAATTAGGATAAAGTTGGGATTGATTGAAATGAAGCAAGAGATTATTAATGAGTTACAAAATAGTATTACACCTTTATCAACGGTTGATTTAACAGTGAAACTTAATATTACTAATCATCATCAACAGCAAGAACTTATTGCTGATTTAGAAGAATTGAAAAATAGTGAAATTATTTTGGAAAATAAAGAACAACAATTTTATATGCTAAAAAATAATAATTTATTTATTGGCAAAATTCAAATTACTAAAAAAGGATTTGGATTTGTTAAATTATTAAATAGTGAAGAAGAATATTACGTTAATATAAAAAACATAAATAATGCGTTAAATAATGATGAAGTATTATGTAAGTTAGTAAAAATTAATAATCAGAATGATGAGGCTGTAGTATTAAAAATTATTAAACGTGATACTAATCTTCTTGTTGGTACTGTTATTGTTAATGCAGATACGAAAGTAAAAACATTATTAATTCAAAATGCAAAGTTACAACAGTATGAAGTTAATATTTTAAACCCCGATAAAGCGTTAGAAAATAATATTGTTGTTGCAAAAATTAAAAATTTTGAACAAAATATTTTTAATGTTACTATTACTAAAATCTTGGGTAATATTAATGATCCTGGTGTTGATATTTTAGTTGTTATTTATGAAATTGGTATTAAAGCACAATTTGATGTTGAAACATTAACAGCAACAGATAAGGTGCCATTAACAGTTTTAGAATTAGATAAAATTGGTCGTATTGATTTGACTAAAGAGTTATTAGTTACAATTGATGGTAAAGATGCTAAAGATTTTGATGATGCTATTTGTGTTACTAAACTAGTTAATGGTAATTATCGTTTAATTGTAGCTATTGCTGATGTTAGTCATTATGTAACAGAAAATAGTCCTTTAGATGAAGAGGCATTTACTCGTGGTACATCTGTTTACTTAGCAGATCGTGTTATTCCTATGTTACCAACGCAGTTATCAAATGGTATTTGTTCTTTAAATGAACAAGTAGAACGTTTATGTATGGTTTGTGATATGGAAATTGATAAGAATGGTTTAACAGTAAAACATAAAATTTATCAGGCATTTATGAAATCAGCAAGAAGAATGAATTATGACGAAGTAAATGATGGATATAATGGTAAAAATCCAAATTTTATTAAAACACATCCACAAATTTGAGAAATGTTACTAAAAGCAAAAGAATTGCACCAAATTTTATGAAAGTTTAAACAAGATGCTGGAGTAATTGATTTTGAAATTAATGAAGCAAAAACAATTATTAACGATAATGGAGAAGTAACTGATATTATTTTAAGAACTCGTGATATCGCTGAAAAATTAATTGAAAGTTTTATGATTAGAGCTAATGAAGTAGTTACTAAAACTGTATTTGATATGAAATTACCTTTTATTTATCGTGTTCATGAACATCCTCGTTCTAAAAAAATGCATCAAATGGTTACAATTCTGAAATTAATGGGTATTAAATTAAATCCAAAAATCACAAATATTAGTTCAAAAGATTTACAATTATTATTAAATTCTTTAAAACAATTACCAACATTTCAAGTTTTATCAACTTTATTATTAAGAAGTATGGAAAAAGCACAGTATACTAATAAATGTATTGGCCATTTTGGACTTGCTAGTGATTATTATACACATTTTACTTCGCCAATTAGACGTTATCCCGATTTAATAGTTCATCGTTTATTGCGTCAATATATAGTTAAAAGAGAAATAAATGCTAAAATAATTGAGAAATATCAAAGTTTTACTAATTGAGCTGCTGAGCAATCTAGTAATATGGAATTAAAAGCATTAGAGTGTGAACGAGCTGTAGATCAAATGAAAAAAGCAGAATACATGATGCAATTTATTGGTCATAAATTTGAAGGTATAATTTCTAGTGTAACTGGTTTTGGATTATTTGTTGAGTTAGATAATACAATTGAGGGTTTAATTAGAATTGCAGATATGACTGATGATTATTATATTTTTAATGAAAAAGCAATGATTTTGTTTGGTGAAAGAAAACGAAAACAGTATGCTCTTGGTCAAAAGGTCAGTGTTCTTGTAAAAAGTGCAAATAAAGTTGCTAGAACTATTGATTTTATTTTAGAAGAAAATGGTCAGCAAAATAAAAACCGTGATAAAAATAATAATAATCAATCATCAAAAATGTATAAAGCAAATAATTTTAAATATAGAAAAAAGATAAAACTAAATGGTAAAGTTAAAAAAAATAAAAGTGAAAAGAAAAATGGAGTAAAAAAATGAAAATACAAGGGCAAAAAAGATTAATTCAACAAAGCAATCTTAACATTGAATGCTATTATTATAATTATTTTAAATCGCCAGGTTTAAAACAATATCCGGATTTATTATGAGTTAATGAAGATTATAACTTAATTAAGCAAGTAAATATTGAACAAAATATTGTAATAAGATTAGCAACTAATTTATTTGAAGTTGGTCAAAAATTTAATTTGTTTGAAAATTTAGATTATTTTATTATGATGCCAAAAAAACCTACTTCAGTTAGTAGTTTAGAATTAGTAATAATTGAATTAGTTAAAATTATTAAAAAAAAATTAAATTATAAAATATTATTTATTAATAATATTTTCCAAGTTGATAACTACCGTAAATTTTGAGAAAATAAATTAAAAGTTAGCGAAAGACAAACGGAAATTACTAATAAGATTCATTTATTACCTAAATATATTAATTTTTTTAATAAAAAAAACATTATTATTATTGATGATATAGTTGCCTCAGGGATTTCTATTGCCCAAACTATT
This sequence comes from Spiroplasma endosymbiont of Lasioglossum villosulum, assembly GCF_964020195.1. Lineage (NCBI taxonomy): Bacteria > Bacillati > Mycoplasmatota > Mollicutes > Entomoplasmatales > Spiroplasmataceae > Spiroplasma > Spiroplasma endosymbiont of Lasioglossum villosulum. The sequence goes on along the minus strand of NZ_OZ026539.1, from coordinate 1,237,404 downwards.
TTAGAAATTATCAATAATAACAATGATTTTAAAATTAAAGCTTTGTGTTATGGTTCAGTTTATAATTGAGAAGAAATTTATAAATAGTTAAAAAAGTTTCCTAATTTTTCTCTTTTTTTCTTCTAATGAGTCTAATTCAGATATATTATAAGAATCTTCAATATTATTTATAAATGCATAATTAATTTCAACATTAATTTGATTTTTAGCAATAAGTTTTAAGATAAAATCAGCAGTATCTGCTTCTAAAGCAAATGTGTAAATTTCAAATTCATCTTCATTAATAATTTCCGTTTTAGTAGAAATTTTTAAAATATGATTTTGTTCATCAATAATAATTTTACAAACCTCAAGTTTTTTACCAGTTAAAATTTTATAAATAATTACTTTATCATTATTATTTTTATCAAAACCCAAATCGCCTTGATAAAATTGACTATTTTTTACTGTTGTTACTTTAGTATTTAACTCTCCTGCCATGTCCTTAGACTCCTTTCAGTTGTTTATTAATATATAAAATTAACAAAAACCCGTAAAACAAATATAAAATCTATTTCTTGGGTCGCTATACAACAAATATTAATTTTATGTTTAATTTTACATTAATCATTGCTAGAAAAACTATTGATTAATCTAACCTTCATTAGATTATAGCATGTTCTTAATAAAAAACAAATTTAAGTAAGTATTTCGATATTTATGAAATTATTATTATATAATCTAATTATAAAGTTTATGAAAATAATGGTGGAAACAATGAAAATAATTGCAAAAAATAAAAAAGCGTACTTTAATTATGAATTATTAGAAAAATTAGAAGTGGGAATTGTTTTGACTGGTTCTGAAATTAAATCAATTCGTTTAGGTAATGTATCTTTACAGGATAGTTATGTAACTTTTAGTAATAATGAAGCTTATATTATTAATATGAACATTAATACTTATAAATTTACTACTAGTTATATACTTGATCCATTAAGAAAAAGAAAATTACTTTTAAATGCTCGTGAAATTAAAAAAATTCAACAAGAACAAAAGCAAAAAAATTTAACTGTTGTTCCAACAATGATATATTTAAATAGTAAAAGTAGAGCAAAGTTAGAAATAGCATTGGCTCGTGGTAAAAAAAATTATGATAAAAGAGAGACCATTAAAAATCGTGATGCAGTAAGACAAATCAAAAAATAATAATTTAATTAAGAAAGGAAAAAACTATGATAATATGATTACCTTTCTTAATAATCTTTTGTTTATTTACAAGTTTTTATTTATTTTTTCTTTTTAAGCAAAAGATAAATAAGTGGCAATGATTATTTATTAGTTATTATTTTTTTCTTTATCTTGGTATTAATAGTTTAAAAGCTATTAATAATTTTTTAGTTTTATCATTAACTAATTTAGTAACTGAAGCAATTAGTATTACAGTGATTATTTCGCTTACTGTAATTATTTTTGCTATACCAGCTACTTTTTTTACTGCAAAATTTAAAAAAAGAAAGTTGTATATTTGATGAATGCATAGTTGACTTTTGGTTACTTGCTGTTTAGTTTTAATTGTACCAAATTTATGATCTTTGATTTTGTTAAATATTTCGTTAGGAATGAGTACTGCATCATTGGGAGTTCATGAATTAATGTTCAATGAACAATATTTTGTAAAATCACATGCTTTTTTAACTTTTACTATACTTATTGTTCCGGGATTATTGGCAAGTTTAATTATTATACCAATTAATATGCTTACGTTTAATATTTCAACTATTACAATTTCAAAAATCAGTTATTTCATTATTGCTGCTTTGTGTTTTTTCATTTTGACTTTTTTCATGTCTTTTCTTTTACGAGAAGATCCAAAAAATATGGGTATGCACGATGAAAAATAATAATTTTAATTATGTTTGGATTAACTATTTATTTAATTTATTATTTAATGAATTCTCAATTTTTTAATTATAGAATAAGTAATATTGATCAAAGATGGCATGTTTATAAAACTTTATTTACTACTTTGCCACAAGTAATTGGTGTTTTTTTACTGGGATGATGATTATATTATTTTTTCAGTGCTAATATTGCTTTATATTTTGGTTTTGGGATTTATATAGTAAGTATTATGGTTAGTTTAGTAACTAATAATATTTACGCAGTTTTGATTTCACAAATTTTATCCAATATTGCTTTTGGTATTTGTAGTTTTGTTGTATATAGTTTGGTTTTAGATTGAAATTATCGACAATTAATGCCTATCACAGGAATTTATGCATCATGTATAGCTATTTTAACTTGTAGTGTTGATTTACTCGATAGTTTTATTAATTATAATTTAATTACTTTAAATAACGAAATAATGTTTTATATTGGTAATAGTATTGCGTTATTAACTGTTATTAGTTTAATATTTATTACGTTATTTTCTTCAAATTATTGAGTGACAGAAAAGCATCATGTTTTAATTACAAAATAAGTTTATTTTTAGATATTATATTTAAAGTGTTAATTATTAAAATACTTGTAGTTTCTTTTTAAAATTTAATTTATAATTATTTTTTATTTTTATAATTAATTTAATGTTTCTATAAATTAATTATAAAAATAAAAAGGAGGTTTTTAATATGAAAACATTATTAGCAGCAGTAGGTGCTTTAACATTATCAACAACCATAGGAAATTTAACTGAGGATGTTTTAAAAACAACTTCACAAAAAACTAAATTTGAAAATAATAATATTAAAAATAAAACAATTTTAGAAAAACAATATAGTGCAATTGACTTAGCTGGTATCATTACTGAATATAATTTGGGAAAAGTTAATAGTGGAAAAGATCTAATGCCATCTAAAATGAGTTTATTAATAGGAATTAAAGAAGTAAATAAAAAAGCTGCATTACTAACTATTGAAAATTTTGATATTAAAAAATATAGTGTAAGTTCTGTTACGATCATTGGTAAGAATAACTATGTAGGTGAAGTAACTTTACAATATAATATTATTAATTTTGTTCCTCAAAAATTAGCATATGAAAATATTTATGATTTGGGTGTTGATTCACAAGGTAATATTTTAGGACACAAGAAGATAAAGTTTATAAGCTTACACCAACGGGATTGGAGTTAATGTTAGAAATAGAAAGAGGTTCAATTCTTAGAAATTTAGTGGTTGATGCCGAAGATAATGTTTATGTTGGTAGTGATAATGGTGCAGTTTATAAAAGTGATGGTATCCATAATTTTTCAAAAATTATATTATCAGAAAATTCACCACGTTGAATTTCATGCTTAACAATTAATAAAACAACTGGTATTGTTTATGCTGGTAATGACATTGGTGTATATAGTATTGGTCAAACTGGTAATGTTAGTTTGATTTCTGGGACAAATGGAGATTATATTAGAAGTTTAGCAATTGGTCCAGATGGTTCAATTTATGCTGGTGTTAATTATGGTGGTAAGATTTATAAAACCGATGGAATTAGTGGTCAATTTAGGATTTTTGAGCAAAGATCAGATGCTAATCAGATAAGTAGTTTAGTAGTTGATAATGATAATATTGTTTATGCTGGTTCTTGAATTGGCAATGTATATAAAATTAAAAATAGAACGTATAATGCAATTTTAGAAACGAATCCAAATCATGAGATTAAACGTTTACTCTTAGATAAAAATAATGATTTATATGCTAGTATTGATTCAAATAAAGTATATAAAAAATTAGCACAGCAAGATTCATTTTCTGAATTATCTGGAATAAAAAATACTAATGATCATATTTTTGCCTTAACTGTTGGTCCAGATGGTTCAATTTATGCTGGTGGTTCTCAAGGAATTTTATATAAAGCCTGAAATTTTAATTAAAATATTAATATATAAAAATATTTCTTAGTTTTATAGAAAACTATTTATATATGATTTAATATTGAATTTAATATAATAAATAATAAAATAACCTATTTCATGATTATTTTTTAGACCATAAATAAAATGTAATTATGAAGTGGGATTTTTATTTTTTTTAATATTTTTAAAATGTTTTAACAAATCACTATTGAAATAAAATTTAAGCATATTAAATACTTTATTACATAAAATTATATAAAATATGGTCATGCCATTATAAAAAAATTAAGAATTTAAGAGAGGTTTTTTTATGTCTGAAAAAAGTAAAAAAAAGAAAATTATTACTGCATTGTTGGTGGTACTACTTTAGTTGGTGGAGCCACTGCTGGTATTTTGTATACTTCTGATATAGAAGCAAAAAACGAGGAAGAAAATGAAAAAGAAAAGAAAATAAAATTACAATCTAATCCAAAAATTTTATTACCTAAATCACCAAATTCAAATAGACAATCAAATCGTTATAAATATACAATAATACAACAACAAGATACAATTTACGTTAATAGTAATGGAAAAGAGCAAACAACTAGTAAAATAGACTTATCAGATATAAAAACTACTGAAATTGTTCAAATTGGATTTTATGAAAATAAAATTGGAGAAATTCAAGCTGTTAAAATGCCAAAAACAATTCAAAAAGTACCAGATCAGTTACCATCAGAAATAACAAGTACAAAATAGATGTTTCAAAGTGCTTCATCATTTAATCAAGATATTTCGGGTTGAGATGTTTCAAATGTTACAGATATGAGTGATATGTTTGCATATGCAACTTCATTTAATCAGAATATTTCAGTTTGAAGAGTAGAAAAAGTAAAAATTATGAGAGGTATGTTTTTTAATGCACATGCTTTTGATCAAAATATTTCAAGTTGAAATGTAAATAAAGTGACAGATATGTATGGTTTGTTTGCTGGTGCAAGAAAATTTAATCAAGATATTTCGGGTTGAGATGTTTCAAATGTAATAACTATGCATTCTATGTTTGCTGGTGCAATAACGTTTGATCAAAATTTATCACAATGAAATGTTTCAAAAGTAATAATTCATGATAATTTTGCTATTAATTCTCGAATTAGTAATAGCATTGATAAATTGCCAAATTTTAATTTTTAGATTTTATAATTTATGATGAAAATTTGAAAGAATTGTTAGTAATTTTTAAGAAAACCAAAAATTGCTTTATATTAGAAAGTAATGTATAATATTAACGGGGATGTTCTGGTTTCGACAGGAGTGAACAACTAATTGTGGCAGTGGTTTGGTAGACCATAATACTACGAGGTTTCATAACCGGAAAACAAACTAAAATCGTAGTACCTAACTGATTCACAACAAAGTTAAACAACTTTGGATTTGGTTTAGGAAATCAAGCAGTTTTACCTGCTTAATTACTTAAGAAGTAAATACTACCGTTGCTAATAGCTAGTTTATCAATATTAGTAACGTATCATAAGGATAAACTAGAAAAAATGATGTTAATAAATTTTTTCGAATTTCCATTAACTAGCTATTCATAATTTCGTATAATTTATTATTAAATAGTGATTTTTCTAAATTATACTAAACTGTAGATACAGTTAGTCAGTTAACTTTTGGACGCGGGTTCGATCCCCGCCATCTCCACCATAAATTAAATGCACAATTGTGCTTTTTTATTATTTAATTTAATAATTAATTATAAATAACTTTATAAGATTTTAATTAGTGAAATAAATAATAAAAAAATATTTAATATTTTATGAATAATATTGTAAAACAAGTTGCAAATAGTAACTAGTCTTGGTAATATTGAAAAGTCTTTAAATTTTTTTAATTATATTTGGAGCCGTGGCCAAGTGGTTTAAGGCATAAGTCTGCAAAACTTTGATCGTCGGTTCGAATCCGATCGGCTCCTCCAAAATATTAATAATATTTGCAAATATACTTGTAAATATTACTTTTAATAAGTTATAATTGATTAGGTTTAATGATTTAATGAGTTACTATAAATTTTAGTAATTAAATGCGCCTGTAGATCAATTGGATAGATCGTTTGACTACGGATCAAAAGGTTGTGGGTTCAAGTCCTGCCAGGCGCACCATCGGGATGTGGCTCAGCTTGGTAGAGCGCTCGGTTTGGGACCGAGAGGTCGCAGGTTCGAATCCTGTCTTCCCGACCATTATTAAAAACAAGGGCCCTTAGCTCATTTGGTAGAGCGCCTGCCTTGCACGCAGGAGGTGGTCGGTTCGATCCCGATAGGGTCCACCATTTATATATCGGTTTAAATATTTAAACTAAAACTGGCGAGGTAGCTCAGTTGATTAGAGCGTTCGGTTCATACCCGAGAGGCCATGGGTTTGAGTCCCATCCCCGCTACCATAGTCTAGGACCCTTAGCTTAGTTGGTTAAAGCTCCCGGCTCATAACCGGGCGAGCATTGGTTCGAATCCGATAGGGTCCACCATACTTAAATACTCGGAGGCTTACCCAAGTCCGGTTGAAGGGAACAGTCTTGAAAACTGTCAGTGCGCAAGTGCTCGAGGGTTCGAATCCCTCAGCCTCCTCCATTATTATTAAATTTTATACATCGCGGAGTGGGGAAGTGGTATCCCGTCGGGCTCATAATCCGAAGATCATTGGTTCAAATCCAGTCTCCGCAACCACGGTCTTGTGGTAAAGTGGTTAATACGCCTCCCTGTCACGGAGGAGATCGCGGGTTCGATCCCCGTCAAGACCGCCATTTAGAAAATAAAACATAAGCAGTATTAATTTAGAGAGTAAGTAAAAGGTCTTACTCTTTTTTTATTGTTGTAATTAATAATTATTTTATTCATTATGGAAGAAAGTTTTTGATTGATTAAGTAAATTAAAAATATTAAAATACACGTATAATTTAAATAATCAATATAATTTTATTTAAATTTAACTATTACTTTATAATAGTTTTTAATTTTTAAAAAGGAGCAAAAATATGCCAAACAATTTATTAAACTTTAATAACTCATCTTCAAGTATTATAAGTAGCAATAATGTTGAGACATTGATACCAGTGAATAATGCATTAACATTAGAAAATGGTATCAATGAACCAATTTTAAAAAATATATTTATCATTAAATTTTTTATATAATATTGAAATGAGTTCTAAAGAACAACTGCAGTTACTAACGGCAGAACAAATACAAGAATTTACCCAAAAACATATTAAAGTGTTTAATAAAAAACAAATTCAAGCATTTACAGCCAAACAAATACCACATTTCACAAAAGCACAATTTCAAACATTTACATTAAAACCAATAAAAGTAACTTCATTAAGTTTAAATAGAAAAAAACGTTCAACTCGTTTGAATTTAGAAATGTATACTAGTCACCAAATTCAATTATTAACAAAAAAACAAATTTCAGAATTTACACCAGAACAAATTCAAGCATTTAGTCCAAAACAAATTCAGTCATTGACAAGAGAACAAATTCAAGCATTTAGTCCAAAACAAATTCAAGCATTTCGTCCAAAACAAATTCAATCATTATCATTAGAACAAATTTTGTTATTAACTCCAATACAAAAAGCAGAATTGTCAGAAGAACAAATTTCATGATTTAATCAAGAACAATTGGCAACATTTAAATTAGAGTCAGATCAAGTTGAAAACAATAAATTAGTTTCAATGTCTTTTTGAATTTTACCTATTTTACCTCTTTGTTTAGTTGGAGGCTTAATAGGTTTTATTTTTAAAAAAATTAGAACTAATTTTAAATCAAATAATAACTTAGAAAGAAATAATGCAAATAAATCACAAGAATTAATAAATATAAATAATGAAGAAGAAATATTAATTATGGATAATATTGAATTACAATCTGTATGTGATGAAAATATAGAAAGTCTAAATAATCAAGTTGATAAGTGAAAACAAATAAATTCAATAGATTTATCAGATTCTCAGTCACACTTAGCAAGTGTAAGTATTTCTGGACACTCCATATAATCAAAAAAATATTTAAACAATACTATATTATTAAAATAAACAATAACTATTGAAAATTATTGTTTATTTTTCATATTACTTGTAGTTAAAATAGATATTATTAATTATGTTTGTATTTATTTTAAAATAATAATTTAATTATTTTATAGATTTAAAATTTGGATATAAGTTAACTATATAGTTTTTAAATAAAATGCATTATAATTATTTTATAGGATGGGTGAAAGATATGGATAAATCATTAGATAAACAATTTTTAATTACAAGTAATCTTATTGGTCAAAAAGAGTTAAAGAAATTAAAGGAAACTCCTTTACCTTCATTATTAGATTTAAATTTAACAAGAGTTTATTTTACTAGTCTTGGTGATGGTTTTTCGCGAATATTTATTTTAATTATTCAAATTTTTTGAATTGGTTTGATTTTTTTTAATGGCATTGGTTTTGGTCAATTGGTTGCTAATCTTCCTGGTATACCATCAGCACCAGTTTTTCAAAGTGCAATATTAAAAGTAGTAGCAATGTTAGTTACTGTTTTATTTGCTTTTATAATTTTAATTATGATTTTACCCGTTTTTTTATCTAAAACTATTAGAGGTATTGGTTTAAGTTGTTTATTTTTTTTAATATTTGGTTCTATTGTTAATTTAATAATTATTGGTATTAGTTTTTTTATATTTTCTTATAGTGACAGTCCTTATCGAATCACAGTATTGATTTTCGCGGTTATAGCACTCTTATTATGATGAATTGCTATTTTGCATTGATGATTAAATACTATTGAAAATAAAAAATATTTAATTAAAAGTATTATTAAAATGTATGAATTAAGTTTTAGATAATGGAAATTTAGGTGAATAATATATGGCTAAAAAGAAAGATAATGATGATTGAAGAAAACTAAATAATATTACTAAATACGTTACTGGTAAAGTAGAACCAGTAAAAGTAAAAAAAACTTTTCTGACAATAACTATTTCTTTAATTATGATAATTGGTTTAGCAATTAGTACTTTTTTTATTGCTCTTGCTATGCAGAGTGCTTTTAATATTGGTTATTTTAAACAAAATATTCCAGAAGAATCAATTGTTGTTGATATGAATGATGTTCCAATTGATAGTAGTAATAAAAATTTACGTTTGCCATTTTTTGAAGAAGAATCAAAAAAACAAGTTTTTGATTTATTAATAAAAGAATCTTGATGAGATAGTTTTTTTCCAACTAATATTACTAATTATGATTTCACTTTTTATAAACCTAATAGTAATGATGAATTAGATAAGAGTTTAATTCAAACTGATGGTGTTACTAAATTTGATTTAAAATTAAAGTTACAATCTTCATTTATTGAATTTAAAATACCAGTAATTGCATTAATTAAAAATACTGCTAAATTTTATGAAAAATTTATGATGTTTAATCAATTTGAAGGAAAATTTAGTAAACATATTTCAGGAAAATTTCCAAATGGTAGTGATTATTTGCAAGAACAATGAACACATGGTTATTTACCAACTAATTTTTATTATGCGGATAAAATTGATAATACTGTTGTTTATAAAACAATCGAAGATGAAATTAATAAATTTATTAATGATTATGAAGAAGAATTTGCTAGTACTACTCATCTTTATCCAATAATATCAACAATTCCTTTACCAGATATTGACTTTAATGATGTAGATACTATTAAACCATATTTTGAATTAGTTCATCATCCCGAATTAAATTATGTTGGTAATGCTGTGAGTAGTTCCAAAGAATATGTTAACCTTTATTCATATTCTTCAAATTTTCCATTAAAGCCTTTTTATATAACATATGTTTCTAATCCAAATGTTGTTTATGATTTCATTGAGTTAAAACCAACAAGTATTGAAGGGGTTATTGATTATTTTAAAGTTAAGCCTATTGATTTTGTTCCTTTTAGTATGGTACAAGAAGAAGTAGATAGTGATGAATCATTAATAAAATATAGTCCTCCACATGTATTATTGACTAGTGATAATAGTGGTAATCATTTTAAATATAAGGAATTGAGTTATTATTTTGGTTTTTCAAATTCAATAAATAATAGTATTGAAAATATTAATGTTAATGATTATGTTAATATTGGTGATCTAGAAACTTTTTTAGAAAATAAATATTGACAAGAAATGTATCAATTTGCAAAAAATAATTCTACTTTTTTCTTATTAGATTATCCTGATTCGACGGTTGATCCAAATATTAATTGAAATCTTGTTATTAAATCACTTGCTACTTTTAAAGGATATTTTGTTAAAGCTTTAAATGTGCAAATTGATGAGTTAACTGCTTTTACTTTTTTAGATATTGATGGTAATAATTTATCATTAAAGGCAACTGATATTATTAAGACTGATGATATTAAAAAAATTAGATTTCATATTGGAAAAGATTTGACAAGCAGTGGCTATGTTCCCAAACCTCATAGTTTTAATTTTACTTTTAAAGTAAAGTGAATTTAAATACTTAAAAATAAGTGTTGATTTTATGAAAATGGGTTAAATTTTGATAACTATAATTTAATATTCATACTACTTATATAAAATAGTTTTAATTATATAGGTTATTAATTGTAAAATTAATATAAATTTGTTATTATTCTTATGTATAAAAAATATAAATAATATAGTAGTTTCTAACCCATTGTTTGTTGAGATAAAAGCAAATGGGTTTTTATTTTGAAAGGAAAATTATAAATGATATTGCAAAAATATAAAAAATTAAAATTAGCAACCTTATTTTTATTTATTTTAACTATTTTAATTATGGTAATTGGTTTAATGTTAATTGGTTTTTCAAGTTTTGATAAAAGTTTTTTTGAAAATCTTAAATTATATAAAGAAAAAAGACTTATTATAGAAATAACACTAGAAATAACAAATGGATTTAGTTTATTAAATTATATGAGTGTAAATTATATTTTAAATCATTCTGAAGAAAATATATGTTTATCAGTAATTCATAATTATGATGGTTATTATGATTGAGTTCAGTTACAAATTGGAGTTATTTTTTGTATAATTTTAACTCCAATTTTTGGATTTTTTACTATTGCATTAACTTTTTTAATTATTGGTTTAAAAGTAAAAATAAAAAATAATAATTTTTGAGATGCAATCCAAAAATGTGAAATAATTAACAGTTATTATGTTCATTAGGTATTTTGTTTTTAAAATATATTAAGTATTATCTTTAGTGAATCAACAAAATATTTTATTTTATATATTGATTTATAATTTCTTATTTATTTAAAAAATATTTTTAATAATTATTTAATTTTGGATGGTCAAAGTTAAATAATTATTTTTTTGTTTTTTAATTTTGTCATATTATATCTTAAAAAAATAAATTTAAATTTGATAATATGTTTATTTAATAATTTTGTAAAATTAAACGCTTATAATTTTGATTTATATCAGATACTATTATTAAGTTTTAATACCTAAAATAAGTTATAATATAAATAAAAAATAAGGGGTGTTAGATATATGGAAGAAAAAAAAGATGACTTAAAAAATACTCCATTGTCAAATGTTGATAATAGTATTATCAAATCAAATAATGATAATCAATCATTTAAAGATATTGAAGAACAACGTTTTACTACTTATAATCCGTTATTAAGTGATAGTATTAAATTTAAAAGAATGTATTGAAGTTCAAAAATGGAAAATATTGCTCGTATTTTGTTACTTACAGTTTCATGTTTTCATTTAATTTTTTCTTATTTTTTAACTAACAATTTGGTTAATCAAATTTTGAGTAATAAAGGTAGTAACATGAACCCAACTTATATAATTTATATATTTTTAATTATAACTCTGGGATTTAATTTTATATTTTATTTACCAGTAGCGATTGGTCGCACTGCTAGTGCTATGTTTGGATGATCAATTGTTTATATTATTTTAGCAATTGCTTATTTTATAGTTTTAGAAGTATTTTGTACAATTTTGTTAGTGGTTAATGGATTAGTAAATGAAACTGTTTCTGCAGAAGTTCCAATATTTATGATTATTGTTTTATTAATAACTGTTTTATGATTAATTGCTGCTTGTTTATTAATTGTTAAAAGTGATGATGTAAGAAGAGAATTAAGTGTCGAATAAATAATAAGTAAAGGAGAATATAATGAATACAGATAGTTTACTTTCTAAGCGAATTGAACAATTAATTAAAGTAATTAGCGCTGATGTTTATGAAAAAGAAACTGTTTTTAAACTTGCTATTTTGGCGTTATTATCAGGAGAATCAATATTTTTATTAGGATTACCAGGAATTGCTAAATCATTAATTTCACGACGAATTAAATATGCGTTTCATGATGGGCGAAATTTTGAATATTTAATGAATCGTTTTTCTACTCCAGAAGAAATTTTTGGACCAATCTCAATCAAAGATTTATTAAAAGGTAACTATGTAAGAATTATTGATCAATATTTACCTGCTGTTGATATTGCTTTTTTGGATGAAATTTGAAAAGCAGGCCCTTCAATTCAAAATACTTTACTAACTATTATTAATGAAAAAATCTTTCGTAATGGTGGTGTTGATATCAAAGTACCATTAAAACTATTAATTTCAGCTTCCAATGAGTTACCAGAAAGCGGTAAAGGTTTAGAACCTTTATTTGATCGTTTTATTATTAGAATGATAGTTTATGGTTTAACTAATGAAGAAAATTTTAATGATATGCTAGAAAGTATTACTAGTTTAGAAGTAAAAGTTCCGCTTGAATTACAAATTAAAACATCTGAATATGAAAAGTGATTAAAAGAATTGGAAACTACTGTTACTTTAAGCAAAGAAACATTAAGTTTTATTTCTCGTTTTCGTAAAATTTTAACAGAAGCAACTAATGGTAAAGCTTACATTTCTGATCGAAGATGAAAAAAAATTGCAAAATTAATAAAAGCTTCAGCTTATTATAATGGCAGAACAACTACTGATAAGCCTGATTTATTGATTATTCCTTACTGTATTTGAGATAATGAAGATCAAGAAAAAGAATATACAAAACTTTTCAATGAAGCATATTGTGAAGATTTAACTTACACATTAAAACAAAATCAGATTGAACTGGAAAGTGAATTGGAAACATTAAGTAATAATGCCGAAAACATTAAAGATAGTCAAAATCAACCATCTATTTACTCCAATCCATTTTCTGAAGAAATTAAAGGTATATATTATCGTTTATTATGACATAGTGATGAATTTCCAATTTGTTTTATTAGTAGAAAGGATTTTCAGTTATTATTACGACGTAATAAAAAAAGTCATAATATTCAATTATTTTATGGTAAAAGTTTAAGTAAAATGGAAGGTAATCAGAAGTTTGAACTACAATTAAAGAATTCTAGTGAATTAATAAATATTACAAATAATTCTATAATTCAAGTTGAATTAACTAATACTGATAGTAAATCACAATTTGGAAATATTAATAGTCAAATTAAAGATTTAAAGCAACAAATTAATGAATTAAAAGTACATTTTGAACAAGAATATCATCGTTTAAGTAAAACTAATTCTATATTTTTTGATGAACAATTTAAATCACTATTAGAAATGGCATTTTTTGATAAAATTTCACAAATACCTGAAGCAGAAACCGAAAAGAGTCTTTCATCAGAATCACTAACTGAAGATTCACCAATAACTATCCCAAATGTTAATGACACTAATAATAATTCTGATGTTAATTAAAATAGGTGATTAGTATGGAAGAATTAATTGAATCCCATGTTTCACAAATTTTAGAAACCAAATTAAAAAAAATGTCTTTATCAGAAACAAATTTAAGTAGTTTTGCTTGATTTAAAAGAAATTTTGCTTGATTAGCTCCGGAATTTGTTCAACAAATTAGTCATTTTTATTTAAATGAAGTTTTAGAAAAAAGTAAAAATATTGTTATTAGTCCCATCATTAAAAGAGAATTACGATTATATTTCTGAGTTATGATTAATGGTATTGATAGATTAAAAAATAATTGACAAGAAATTTACACTAGGGCAAAAACTCTTGATTCACTAATGATTAATTATTTTCATTATTTTCAAGAAAAATTTAAGGATCGTAAACTTAATAGTAAATTAACTTTTGATAATTTTACAAGACATTGAGAAAGTTTAATTGTTCAAAGAATTGTAAATTATAAGTTATTTGAAACTATGCAAATGCGTCAAAAGTATTTAACAATGTGAAGTAATAATATTAAAATTATTAATGAAGTAAGGCATATTATTGGTTTTGCTTGAAATTTTTTTGGACGATTTTGAGAAGGAGATTTAAATGATTTTAAAAAAATTAATTTAAATACTATTATACAATATGGTGAAATTTTAAATAAGAATCCAGCTATTATTGAAATTGCTAGACTACTTGGTCGTTGAAAAGGAATTTCAGGTTTAACAGAAAAGCAGATTCATCAAAAAGTACAAATTGAATATGAATTAAAGCCATTAGGAAAATGGCCTGAAGAAATAGTAGGAATTACCGAGGGTAAAGATTTAGAACATTTATTACCATTAGAATTAGTTAATTTTGCTATTCCAGAGTTAAATGCCATTTTTTATAAAAAATTTGTTGAAGAAAAGTTAGCAATTACAGAGTTTGAATCAATGGATTTAGTTGCCACTGAACATCTTGTTGAAGAAGTTGTAGAAGTACCAATTCCCGAAAGTGAAGGCCCTTTTATCTTATGCATTGATACATCTAAATCAATGAGTCATAGTCCAGAAATTATTGCAAAATCAATTGCGCTGGCTATTAGTAAAATTGCTTTACAAGAAAAAAGACCGTGCTATATGATTAATTTTTCTGGTAAATTTGAAACTTATGACTTATCTAATTTAGTTTCATCAATTCCCAATCTAATTCATTTTTTAGGTCATAGTTTTAAAGGACATACTAATATTAATCCAGCTATTAGTCATGCTTTAACAATTATGCAATCTAAGACATATCATAATGCAGACTTATTGGTAGTTTCTGATTTTTTATCTGCTAATATTACTAAAAATAATATTAATTTAATGTTACAACTAAAAGCAAAAGCTAATCGTTTTCATGCTATTAATATTGATTCTTCAACATTACCTAATAATTTTAAAAAATATTTTACTAATTATTGACATTATGATCCTCGTGATCCATTTGCTGCGCGAAAAATTGCATTAAATTTAGCTAAAACTAAAAATAAATCTTAATTTTAATTTTTGATAGTTATTTTTTGCTTTAATAATGATAAAATATTATTAGAGTGAAAAAATAAACTGATAATGAGAGATGGATAATATGAAAAAAAATAATTTAATTTTAAGTAAAACATTAGTTATTATTAGTGTTTTAACAGTAACAATTAGTTTATCAATTTTTCCATTATTTAATTGGGGTGTTCCATTAAAAAATAATATTGCTATTATTATTACTTTAATCGTTAATAAAGAACCAATCACTAGTAGTTTTTATAAACAATTAATGACTAGTGATAGTATAGTTTCTTTATATACTTTTGGAACATTATTGATTTTTAATTTAACTTATTTAATACCATTAATTTTTATTAAAAAACCTTTTTCAAGATCAGTTTTTGCTATACACATGTTATTAATAACCTTAGTATTGATACTTTTTGTATTAGTACTTTTTAATTACTTTAATATTAGAAATTTTCAAACTATTCCTTTTAAAGATTTATGAACAATTCCTTGAGCAGGTATTGGTTTAAGTTTACTTACTATTTTTTGATATGGCTTAAAAAATTTATGAGTTAATCCTCCACAATTATCAAAAAAAACTAATGATTATAGTAAAAACAAAAAAGAAGAAATTAAAAGTGATGATTTACCATCATATGAAGATTTACAATTGCAATTAAAAACGTTAAAAAAACAATTAAAAGAAGTTAGAAATATTAAAACTAAGAAATAATAAAAGTTATTTTAGATTTTTAATTAGATCATTAGCAAACTTTGTTTTTTTGATATTTGTTGTTGGTTGATTACTAGAGTTAGGTGAATTTATTTCATTTTTACTTGAGTTTAAAATTCATGATTGTAAATATTCTTTCACTTCTAGATTCTCAAAAATTATCTATACATTCAATTTTAGCACCATTTTCTATTAGAAACTTAACTCCCTATATATTATTATTATCAGCAATTAGGATTAGGGCAGTTTTACCATTTTGATTTGTATGATTAATATCAGCGTTATTTTCTAGTAAAAATTTAACTATATTTAAATATCCTTTTTTGGCGGCTTTCATTAATGGAGTATTACCACTAGTATTTTTATCTGGATAAGAAGTCACTTTACCGGTAAGTTTTTTACAAATGGAATATTTAAAGTTTCTATAATTGACATTGGCGCCATTTTTTATTAATTTCATAGTTTTTTTAAATTACCTTCTTCAATAGCAATCATTAATTTCTCATTTTTAGTCATATCTTTTAATGCTCCTTTTTTTAGTAATTTAATAAAAATCCTATTATAGAAATATCTATAATAGGAATAAACAATTATTAAATTAATAAAATTATAATTTATTTTTTTAATCTATCAATTAATATGCTTTTTTGTATTTTTAAGGTTTTGAATATTTAATTAAAAATAATTTAAAGAATATAAATAAATGATTATAAAATAAGTATTTTGTATAGTTTGATTTTAATTATTATTTTATAGTAGTGTATTATCAATAGTAATTATAATATTTGCAAAATTAGCCTTTTAATAGATTTATTTATTAATAAGGTTTTTTAATATTATAATTTATATTTTAAATTAACATTATTATGAGGAGAAATTTTAATGCCAAGATTAGAACATTTACAAAAAGAAAGAATAAACAAATTTCTTATTTTACTAAAAAATAGTGATGAAATAAAGATTTTTTTTAATGATTATAAAGAAATCATATTAAATGGTGAATGTCAATATATGAATTTTTTTTATGATTTAGATGAATTTTTAAAAAATAAAGAAAAAATTAGAGAACAATTAAGAACAGAAACAGTTCCTGATAATAAAAAAATTAAATTCTATTTTTTAAAAAAGGAAAATAATAAAAAAATGTTTTTAATAAAAAACTTAGAAAAGAAAGCAAATATGTTGGAAGAAATACATAATATTTTATTAGAACTACGTGATAATGCACCAAAACGGGAAATGGAACATATTATTTATTTAAAAATATTGTTATTATATTTTAATGATACTACTATAGAAGGCAAAACGTTAGATTTTTCTGAATATGAACAATGAGCAAAGATATTTATTGAATTTGCTAATATAAGAATGAATGAACTTGAAGGAATTGATTTAGAAAATATTAAAATAATAACTGATGCAGTACAAACTTTATTTTTAGATGTATTTCGTGATGAAACTTTTCAAAGAAAATATAATTTAAATATTGAAAAAGAAAAGTCTAAATTAGAAATAGAAGATGTAATATCTTTTAATCTTTTTAATGATGCACTTGAAATTATAAATACTAAAATATTTAAAACGTATATGGAACAATTACCTATTTTTACCAAAAAAATACCAAAATATATTAGAGAAATATCAATTATTAAAAAATACGATATACTGGTTGATTATAAATTGTTTCTTCTTAAAAGAAATGAAATAAGAGAGACTATTGATACAGTCACAAAGATATCAAAAGAATTACTTGAAAGAAATGAACAATATAAAAATAAAATTAAAAAGAAAGAAAATAAAAATAATACTTTTTCTTTATCAAAAATGGAAGTTGAATTAGTAGCAATAGAAGAAATAATTAATACACTTAAATTAATTGAAGAATATAAACATTCTAAATTTATTTTTGCAATTCGTGGTATATGAAATCTTATTTTAATTTTATATTTAAAAGAAACAAATCATAATAAAGAAATAAAAAATGAAGAATTTCAAAAATGAATAGATAACTTTATTAAAGTATGTAAAAACCAGAGATTTTATATTACAGAACGCGAGAAATTTAAAAATTTAAGTAATTTTATTGAAATTCTTCAAAATTTTAAAAAAAATATTGTTACAAATAAAGAATTTCAAGAAGAAGTGGCAATCATAGTTATTAATGAAAAAGATTTTCCTGAAAATATAAGTTTGATTAATAATACCTCTAGTGTAGTAACAAATTTAGAAAATAGACCATTTAATATGTAAAGTTTATTTTTTTATTTTAACAAAATATATTGTATAAAATAGAAATAAATTATGATTTTAATAATAATTTTCCCTTTACAAATGATTATAATAGGTGTATTATTTTTAGGAATTATATATTTGTAAAATTAAGCCCGTTAATAAATTAAATTTATTAGTGTGGCTTTTTATTATTTTTATATAATTCATTAGCAAACAATATTAATTAAAAACAAATTAAATATGTTAAGGAGAGATTTAAGTGTCAGAGTTAGATTTCTTATTTAATGAAGAAAAAGCAGAACAATTTATTAAAGAAGCAAAAAAAGATGAACAAATGAAAAAATATAATAAATCTTTTAATGATTTAAATGAAATTTTAAAACAATATTATAGTTGTTTAAATAGATATAATGCTTTTATAAATTCAAACAATAATAGAGAATTAAATTTAAAAAATAAAATCAGAAAATGATTTTTGTCAAAAAATATTCAATTTTTAAAAACAAAAAGAAGTTTAGCAGAAAAAAATTACGATTTGCTGAACATAATATTTATTGGAAAATATTATCCTTATATTTTGATGATAATTCTTTAAATGGTAAAAGATTATATTTTTATGAATATAAACAATGAGCAAATATATTTATTGAATTTGCTAATATAAAAATGAATGAATTACAAGGATTTGATTTAGAAAATATTAAAATAATAACTAATAAAGTACAAACTTTAT
Source organism: Spiroplasma endosymbiont of Lasioglossum villosulum (assembly GCF_964020195.1). Classification (NCBI taxonomy): domain Bacteria; kingdom Bacillati; phylum Mycoplasmatota; class Mollicutes; order Entomoplasmatales; family Spiroplasmataceae; genus Spiroplasma; species Spiroplasma endosymbiont of Lasioglossum villosulum. The sequence goes on along the minus strand of NZ_OZ026539.1, from coordinate 1,218,608 downwards.
TTTTAGATGTATTTCGTGATGAAACTTTTCAAAACAAACATGAATTGGAAGTTATAAAAGTAAAAAATTTAATGGAAAAATTTATTTATGAAACAATTAATAGTAAAGAAATATTAAGTTTTCAAGTAGCATTTGCCAGTTATAAATTAGTTAATGAACAATATAATAATCTAAAAGATAATCAAGAATTGGTTTTAAAAGAAATTGATTTAAAAATAAAAGTTATTACAGATAAAATAGAAAAAAATAATATGAAATTACGAAAAATAAAAAACATATGATTTTATAAGATTTGAAAATGTAGACAGTTAAAAAAGTAACAAAAATTGAGAAATTAAATTAGGTGAAAAGATTGCAGAAAAAGAATTTTTTTTAAAAAATTTAAAGATCTTTATACTAAATCACTAGATAAGTCAGCGCTTAAAAAAGCAGAATTGGATTTATCTTCTAAACTATTAGCATTTTATTTAGAACAAAAAAAATCTAAAAATTTAAAGTTTTCTGAATATGAAGTGTGAAAAGTCGAATTTGTTGCTACATGTGAAAAAGTAATTAAAAATCTTGGATTTAATAGTTTAAAAGTAGAGTTAATTAGTAATTTTGCAGTAACTTTATTTAAAGATGTTTTAAAAAATATTGAATTTCAAAAAAAATACAAAATTAAAGTTATTAATGATGATAAATCATTATCATCTCAATTAGATTCTGATACATGTCTTGTTTCTGAAAGCGGCATTAGTGAGTCAAGTGATAGTTTCGGTGAAAGTATTAATATTGATATGGATATTGACTTTCATTCTCCTAAACAAACAGTTGTAGCATAAGTTATTAATAAAATAAATTATTAAAATTATATATATATATATATATTGAATTTATTTATAAAACATAAATAAATTATCGGATTAAATAGTGGGTTATAAGAGATATATTTGAACTAATGGAAAGAATGATTAAAATGGATATTAAACTTATAAACAAATGAGAAGTAATAATTAAATTAATAATATATTCACAAGCAATAAAAGAATATCAAGAGTATTTTAATATTTTACAAGAATTAGAAAAAGAACGTATAACTAGATTAGAAGATCTTGAAAATAAAAAACAAGAAATAATAGAAAAAATAAATAATAAACAATTAGTAATTCCGATTATTACTGCATTATTAAATTGTTGAAGAAGAAATAAAATTCAAGATTTTGATTTTTTGATTAAAAAATTGAAAGTTAAAACTCCTCATAATAATATGAGAAAAGTATGACGTAATGTTTGAAAAGAAATATTAACTTATTATTGTGATGGTGATTTAACTAAGACAATTAATTCCGAAGAGTTTAAAGAATGACAGGATAAATTTATTGAAAATTGTGAATCATTAATTGAAAAATGAAAAGGTAAAGAAAAATATAAATTGATATTAGATACTTGTAAAAAATTATGTGAGATTGTCAAAAGTTTAGTAAATGATGTATGTAGTGATCATGAATTTCAAAGAAGTGAATCATTAAATATTATTGGTAATAATATATTTTTACAAACAAATATTGCTAAAGAAAATGAGTCTACTGATTTATCAAATAATAATTGAAAAGAAGAAATTAGAAGAGACTCAAATTACTTAATGCCAAAAACTGAAAAACCTTGTTGAAGAAGATATGTAATTAGAAGATAATTAGTAAAAAAATAAATATATATTTAAATAAATTAAAAAATAAGTTTTAACCCCTTGTTATTTTTTACTTTTATATGCTATTATTGTATAGGTAACGGCTCGGTAGCTCAGTTGGTAGAGCATTCGCCTGAAGAGCGAAGTGTCAGTGGTTCGAATCCGCTTCGAGCCACCATTATTTAAAATATAGGCAATTAAGCCTTTTTTTAATTATTTTTCTTAGATTTAGGTTTAAGTTAAAATTTTAGGTATAATAGTGTCATTAGCAATTTTAAACAATTAATAATTCTAGAAAGAAGGGTATTAGTGTCTAAAATTTTAGTTTTAAATAATGCGAAAATAATTAGCATTAAGAAAATAATAAATAATGGTTTTTTAGTAATTAAAGATAATTTAATTTTCCAAATTAATGAAGGAAAGTATAATTATGAATTTCAAGATGCTCAGGTTATTGATTGTCATAATCAAACAATAATACCTGGTTTTATTGATTTACATGTACATGGAGGTTATGGCTATAGTTTAATGGATGGTACCATTGAATCAATTAATAATTTTGCAAAATTAGTTCCAAAAGAGGGAGTAACAAAGTTTTGTTATGCAACAGTTACTGCCAGCAAAAAAGAAATTGATAATGTTCTTTCAGTATTTGCTAAGTATATGAAAACAGAAAATAAAGGTAACAAGGCACGAATTATTGGTGCATATTTAGAAGGACCTTTTATCTCAGAATTACAAAAAGGAGCACATACTCCGTCATTACTTCATGTTCCTGATCTTAATTTAGTAAAATCTTGAAATATAATTAGTAACAAAAATTTAAAATTTATTGGTTATGCTCCTGAGATAGATCCTAATTTAAATAATAAAAATTCAAATTTTATTTCTTCATTAATTAAAAATAACATTATTCCTAGTGTTGGTCATAGTAATGCTACTTTTAAAGAAATAACTAAAACTGTTGAATGTGGTTTAACGCATATTACCCATCTTTATAATGCAATGAGCCCCTATAATCATCGTGATCCTGGTGTTGTTCCGGCATCATTATATTATGATCAATTAGTTACTGAGTTAATTTGTGATGGAATTCATGTTGATATTGATATTTTAGCAATAACATATAAAATTAAAGGTGCCGATGGAATTTGTATGATTACTGATGCCATGAGTGCGAAAGGACAGCCTGATGGTAAGTATTTATTGGGACCATTACCTGTCATTAAAAGTAATAGTAAGGTTACTGTTGAAGCAACCGGAAAATTAGCAGGCAGCATTGCAACAATGATTGCTGGTTTTAAAAATTTATTAAAAATTACTAATAATAATTGACAAGATTGCATCAAAATGGCTTCTTATAATAGTGCTAAACAAGTAGGAATTGCAAATAAAACGGGTGATATTGTTATTGGTAAATTAGCAGATATTATTGTATTAACTAAGAATAATGATATTTTTTTAACAATATGTGAAGGAAAAATTGCATATCAGCAAGAATAAGTAAGTAATGTAAGGGGTTTTTAAATTATGAAATTAATTATTTTAAAAGATAAAACTGAGGTTGCTCAATTATTAAGTAAAATTATTATTGATATTATTAAAGTTAAACCAAATGCTATTTTAGGATTGGTAACGGGAAGTAGTCCAATTGAAACATATGATTTATTAATAGCAGATGCAAAAAATAACAAAAGAGATTGATCAAAAGTCGTAACATTTAATTTAGATGAATATGTTGGTTTAACTCCAGATCATGTAAAAAGTTATCGTTATTTTATGAATCATCAATTATTTAATCATATTAAAAGTCTTAATTTAAAAAATACGTATGTTCCTAAAGGTATTGGTGATTTAGACCAAAATGTGGAAGAGTATGAAAAATTATTAAAAGAAAAAGGACCAATTGATTTACAAATATTGGGGTTAGGTACTAATGGTCATATTGCTTTTAATGAACCAGGTACTCTTGCAAGTAGTAAAACACATGTTGTTAATTTAACTAAAGAAACAATTGAAGCTAATAAAAGATTTTTTTCTAAAGTTGAAGATGTACCAACCAAAGCTGTTACGATGGGTATTCATACTATTTTACAAGCTAAATTGATTGTTTTAATTGCTACAGGAACTAATAAAGCACAAGCTATTCGAGAGTTAGTTGAAGGTAAAGTTTCTCCAAATTATCCATGTACTTTTTTACAAAATCATGATGATGTTACAATTATTATTGATGAAGAAGCAGCAACATTATTAAAGCCAACTATATCAAAAAAAAATTAACTTAAAGGAGAAACAAATGGAACGTAAAAAGATTATTATTGGAAATTGAAAAATGTATAAAAATATAGAAGAAACTCAATTTTTTTTAAATGAATTTAATAAATTATTAAAAACTAAAACTATTAAATATGATTATGGAATAGCAGCTAGTTTTACTAATTTACCTTTATTAAAAATGAATAAAACTTCTGCTTTAATTATTGCAGCTCAAAATTGTCATTATGAAACCGAAGGTGCATATACTGGTGAAATTTCAATTAAGATGCTAAAAGATATGATGGTTAGTCATGTTATTATTGGTCATTCTGAACGCAGAATGTATTTTAATGAAGTAGATGAACCAATAAATAAAAAATTACATTCACTATTTAATGCTAATATTATACCAATTTTATGTTGTGGTGAAACTTTAAACCAATATGAAAATAAAAAGACTAATGAAGTAATTAAAAATCAAATTAAGTTAGCATTAAAAAATATTAAAGTAGAAAATATTGCTAAGTTAGTAATTGCCTATGAGCCAATATGAGCAATTGGTACTGGTAAAACAGCAACAGCTCAACAAGCTCAAACGGTTTGTAAAATGATTCGTGAATTTATTAGTGAATTATATAATAAAAATGTTGCAGAACAAGTACGTATTCAGTATGGTGGTTCAGTAAAACCCGATAATATTAAATTAATACTTTCTGAACCTGACATTGATGGTGCATTAGTTGGAGGTGCTTCATTAGTACCACAATCTTTTTTTGATTTACTAATTTAACTCTATTTAAATTACTAATAAAAATAAGGAGTTAACTAAACATGGAATTATCAAAGATACAAATTAAAAGTATGTGAACAAAACTAACAAAAAAAATTAAACATCGTGCCTTTCCGGCAACCACTTTTGTCAATGCTTTTAGGAATAAGTCAGAAATTTTAGCATTGTTTAGTAAAAATGGTGAAGACACTAATCAATTAGAACAAATTGGCTTTATTATTTGTACTAAAACTATTTTTGCTTCTAGTAGTGATAGTATTGTTAGTGACAAAGGTATTATTACTAATGAATATTTTACTGGTGAAGTAATTGATGTTAATAATACTCTTATTCCTAATACTTATATTCATTTAGTTAAAGTTAATAGTGGACCAATCGTTATTAACGATATTCCATTATATTTAACCATCAATGAAAGTCATCATCAATCATTAGTTAATAATAAAATTGGTGCTAAATTATTTACAAATAGTTTGATGAAACAATTAAATTATAAAACTTCTAATTTTAGTTCTATTTCTATTACTGAACAAAATTTTATTGTTGTTCTTAATAATTTAAAGATAAATAGAAAACAAATATTGCAAAGTGAATGTATCATTAATTCTTTATTAGAACAAAAATTATCATTAGAACAGTTAATTTTATTGCAAAATAAAAAAGAATATAGTTATTTAAAAAAATTTAATGAAGTTGAATTACAAGAAATTATTAATTTGCAAAAAATAGCAGTTGTTGCTATTAAAACTAATAAAGATCAGCGAAAAATAACATTAATAGCAGGTAATAAACAACGAATTGAAAACTTTTTTATTAATGCTAAAAAACCAATCATTATTGCTATTAATGCTATTAATAAAAAAATTAGAGCAATTAATCAGCCTGAAAATATTCAACCAATAGCACCGATAACTAATATTACTAATTATCAAGATTTATGACAATTACAAAAAATTCATAAAGAACTATTGAAGTCATTTTCAAAATGGCGGATAGTATCTCAAGATATATTAGAAAATTTATCGCAGACTTTTGCTTATGGTTATTATTCAGAAGTCATTGATAATTTGAAAATTACTCATTATTCTTTTAATAATGATTTATTAGATTATAATTTAATGGAAATTAAAGGACACAATTTATTAGCTAATAGTAGTAATACTATTTTATTTCTTTCTAATAATATTAGTGATAATCCTAGTATGGTTATTTTATTAAGTGAAGATTTAAAATCAATTTGTGATTTAAAAACAATAATTACTAAAATTACTAAAAAGCAATCTATTAAAATAGTCTTTAAAAAAGATATTGTTATTTTGAGTACTGTTCATTATCAATGTATTACTGATTTTATTACTAAAATGATTACTATTTTTAAATCTGATAATTTTAAACATCAGTTGCAAGTTATTAAATAAAATATGAGGTGAAATTTATGAAAACAAAACAACCAATATTACTATGTATTTTAGATGGTTTTGGTATTGCAAAATCTAGTGCAACTAATGCCATTAGTTCTGCAACAAAACCTAATTTGGATTATTTATTAAAAACTTATCCGCATACTGAAGTTTCAGCTTCTGGCCTTGTAGTTGGTTTACCAGAAGGACAAATGGGCAACTCTGAAGTTGGACATTTACAAATTGGTGCCGGTAGAGTAATTTATCAGTCATTAACATTAATTAATAAGTCAATAAATGATAAAACATTTTTTAAAAATGAAACAATATTGTCAGCAATTAATCATGCCAAAAAAAATAATAGTAATGTTCATATTATTGGTTTACTAAGTGATGGTGGAGTACATGCTCATATTAATCATATTTTGGCATTATTAGAAATTGCTAAACAACAAAATTTTAAGAATGTTTATGTTCATGCTATTTTAGATGGTCGTGATACAAAAGCTGATATTTCTAAAATTTATATTGAACAGTTATTAAAAACTATGAAACAATTAGGTGTTGGTATGCTTGCTACTATTTCAGGAAGATATTATGCTATGGATCGCGATAAACGTTGAGATCGTTTAAAAATAGCATATGATGTAATAGTTAATCATGAAGGCGCTTCATTTATTGATCCTATTGCTTATGTTAATGCAGAATATAGTGCTGGTCGTAATGATGAATTTATTATGCCTGCTTATAATTCTGAAATTAATAATGGCAATATTACTAATAACGATAGCATTATTTTTGCTAATTTTCGTCCTGATCGTGCAATTCAATTAGCATCAGCATTAACAAATAATAAATATGATTTTAATATTAGTATGAAAATACCAACATTAAAAAATACTTTTTTTATTTCAATGATGGAATATGCTAAAAGTGTTAAACCACAAGGTGTTATTTTTCCACCTATATCAATGCTTGATGCTTTAGGGGAATGATTAAGTAAAAATCAATATCATCAATTACGAATTGCTGAAACTGAAAAATATGCACACGTAACTTATTTTTTTGATGGTGGTGTTGATGTTGAATATCCACTATCAACAAGAATTTTAATTCCTTCACCAAAAGTAGCAACTTATGACTTAAAACCAGAAATGAGTGCTCGCGAAATTACTACTCGTTTAGAAAGTGAAATTTCTAAAAACATATATGATGTTATGGTTTTAAATTTTGCTAATCCAGATATGGTTGGTCATACTGGTGTTTTAAATGCTACCATTGCTGCCATTGATGTTATTGATGAATGTCTTGGAAAATTGTATCAAGCAATAAAAAAAGTGAATGGTATTTTAATGATTACTGCTGATCATGGTAATGCTGAAATCATGATTGATAAAGAGGGTAATCCTAATAAAAAACATACATCGCAACCAGTACCATTTATTTTTTGTAAAACAGGATTAAAATTAAAATCAGGTGGTTGCTTAGCAAATATTGCTCCAACGCTATTAGACGTTTTGGGTTTAGTTAAACCAACTGTTATGACAAGTGAGTCTTTAATTATTAAATAAAAATATATTGATTTTTTCTTTTTATTGATAAGTGCTTGTTTTAAGAATATAAAAGTATTAAAATATAGACATATGAATTAAATATAGTGTTTCCCCTTTTATTTTTTTTAAATAAATATAAGGGGTTTATTATATTTAGTTTTTATATTTTGGAAATTTATACATTTATTAAAAATTATGGAGGTAGAGTATGCCATTATCAGAGACAGTAGAATATCGAGAACTTAATGATTTTCTACAAAAATCATTAAGTTCTAAAAAAGATGAATCATCACCCAATATAACTTTAAATAGTTTGGAAGTTAAGATTGATGATATAAAAACACAATTGGATAGTAGTTTAAAAGAATATATTATTGAACTTGTATATGTAGATGAAAAGGGACGTTTAGTAAAAAAAACTAATGATGAAAACGTTAGTATTATTCAACAACCACCTTTAGTAATTAATAGTGATCAATTACAACAACTAGTAATAGTAAAAGAAAAATTAGATAGTTCTCTAGTACATTTATATCGAACTAAAAAAGAAAATGATAAGATTATTCTTGAATATTTAGGTAAAAAAGAATTACCAGCATTATTATTAAAAACTGAATCAGAATCCAATAATTTAAATAATGAAGAATATAAAGAAGAGTTAGATGATCTTAATGTTAATATTATAAAAAGATCTGAAGAGCCTATGAAATTATCATTTACTGAAAATGGAACGTGTTATTTGTTTATTGATAATAAAAACAAAACAAT